>CAZEZQ010000203.1:0-8055 GCA_964516245.1 uncultured bacterium
TGCTTGCTTTCCCGATAACTGCGCGGGCCATACATCCGGCTTACATCGATGATTCCAATCCCCCTCACTTCCATATGATACGGCACCGGCGACCTTCCTGTTCCGATCAAATCGGAATGATTGGTGCGCCTCACCAAGATTAAATCATCCGCGACAAACGTATGCCCTTTGGCCAGCAATTCGAGTGCGGTTTCACTTTTCCCGATCGAACTGGGGCCGGTCAGCAAGACTCCCACATCAAACAAATCCATCAAAACCCCGCGGCGCACAACATAGGGGCTCAGCTCCATCTCCAAATGGCCCCATAGCGTTTTGCTGAAATGGGTCGTGTTGTGGGGAGAACAAAATACAGTGACTTCGTTCCTTTCACCTTCTTCGATGATTTCATCCAAAACCGGCAGTCCATTGGTAATCACGACACAAGGAGGATGAGATTCAAACAAATGGCGCAAATTCGAACGCACCGGTTCGTCATGAACATACTTATTCAAATAGGCCATCTCTCCCGAGCCGAAAATCTGCACCCGTTCAGGCTGCCATTTGTCAAAAAAGCCGGAGAGTTCCAATGCCGGCCGGTTTAATTCCGCCCGCAATATGGATCGCGAAAGCCCCTTGGGAGCCGCCGCCACACGCAAATCCAAACCTGGGTATTTTAACAAGCGTTCCACAGGAAGGGGGCTGGGTTGTAATACACGGTCTTCGCTCATTGGACACCTGACGTTGGAGTGGAATCGATCAAATCGCACAGAACGGAATAAAAATCATCAGAGGTGTTGGATTTCAACAGTTCTTCACGGGCCGAATTTCGGCTGAGAAACCGCGTCAACACCGACATCACCTTTAAATGCTGTCCCGGAGCGCTTCTTGGCGCCAAAATCAAGAAGAAAATATAGACCGGTTCGCGGTCCAACGCATCGAAATCAACTCCATTCGGAGAAATACCACAGGCGATACATATCTCTTTTACCTCGGCGCATTTGGCATGTGGAAGCGCCACCCCATGGCCGATTCCTGTACTGCCCACTTCTTCTCGCTCTACCAATGCCTCATAAATCGCTTGTTTATGGGGAAGTTGCTTCACTGAAACCAATACATCCACCAGTTCGGCTAACACATCATCTTTGTTGTTCGATTCCAAAGGAATTTTAATGCAGCGTGGAGAAATTAAATCAAGTAAATTCATCGCTCTCTTTCCCGTTCCCTCAGTGTCAATAAGTACCACCGGTATGAACCCGTGCCATTCATACCCCGATTCAATTCTTCATCAATGTGATTCAAAAACTTGGGTTTAATAATTGGGCTCGATTAAACCATAATCCCCATCTTTCATACGATAAATCACATTGATTCGGCTGGATTGGGCATTTTCAAACATCAAAAAGTCATTGCCAATCAAATCCATTTGCATCGCGGCCTCATCTACCGACATGGGTTTGAATGACAGTTTTTTGGTATGCACAACCTTCGGTTCTGCTTGGCTTTGCTCTATGTCGTCCCGTTCGAAATAACTTATATTCAAATCCAGCTTGCGGTCATGATCCAATTGCTTTTGCTTGTTTTTAATGATTCGCTCTTTGTGTTTGCGCAATTGGGCGTCCAATTTATCCACCACCAAGTCAATCGAAGCTTCCAAACTCTCCGAACGTTCCTCCGCATGAGCGGTAAATCCATTTCCATTCATCGTGGTTTCGCAGCAATCCAAAAATTTCTGCTTGAACATTACTATGTGTACATCAACTGGACCATGCGGGAAATATTTTTTCAGTTTTTCCATCCGTTTCTCTGCATAATCACGGACTGCACTTGACACATCGATATGGCGGCCGACGATGGAGATATTCATCACACATTACTCCTTTCCCACTGCGCTAGCAAAAAACGACACAACCCTTTGCGATTCTTCATGTTAGACAATGAATCCCCGGTCATTTTCATCCGGGGACCAACTATACTCTGCTAAATTCATTATAGCGGTTTGTCTACTAGACAACGAGTGTTGACAGTTGAATTTGTTTGTATATATATTCAATAATTTCAATAGCCCCAAAAACTCAACCGTATCAATTCCTGGGCATCCGGTGGATTGGCATAGCCAATGGGACCAATACATATAGAATATAACGAACGCAGCCCCAAGAGAAAAGAAACGATCACCAATACCCGCCGGGCTTTTCGGTCTTCAACCGTCATGCAAAATGCGGGCACCAACATCATATACCAAAACTGCCCGATGATATTCGCTTTGACCAACACAACAAATGCCAATGGAGCAAACAGTGGCCAAAATTGATTTTTTTTCTTCATACAATTAATACATATGACCACAAAAATGAATCCACCAAGAAAATGCCCTACAATCAACCAGAATGGAAATTCAGGAAAATCTTGGGGCTCAACAATAAACCACGTTAATGGATTATAATCGGGCATATACCCGGGTTGCAAAAATCTGGTAAGATAAGTACCTTTCAGTATCGCGTAAAAACTCGGAAAAAAACTCATAATCCCAAATCCGGTTTCCAAACACAACAATTTCAAATTCTTCCAAGACATATGTTTCAAAAAATAGGGGATCAACAACACTGGGAATAATTTTGTTTGAATCGCCAATCCCAAAGCCGCAAACGCCCAAGGCTTGCCGCGGCGAAGCTCATGAATGGCCACCAGCATCCAAAACACCACCCAGGCTTCAAATTGACCTTCATGCGATGTATACCAAATGCTGATAGGATAGATCCAATAACACAAACCCAGCCATCTCTCTTTGGTGATTCGAACAATAAGGCAAGAATTGGCTGCATCAAAAAGAGTAAGAACCATTTTCGCAAAGAAAATAGAATTATGAAACGCAGCCGTAAAAGCAAAAAACAGTAATGTCATCGCAGGATACGTGTAATGATGCGCGTGCCACAAGAATTGCGCTGGGGAGGGGGATAAATCAAATGCCGTCAATGAATAAATATGAAATCCCCATTCCCAAAAGGCTTCACCATAGCCGATATTGCGAAGAACATCGGTGGTGTAAATGGGAGCCAGACAAACATACCATAGGCGCAAACCAGCAACGGCTACAACCAGCCCCCAAAATAAAACAAAAGTCCATCGAGATTGGAGATACGATTTGAACATAGTGAATTCCATCGAATATTTCTTCCATTATCCGAATCTCCAGTGTTGCCATCAAGCAATAGGACTCTGGTCTGTAATTTTTATAATCTGCGTCTTTCCCTCTCAAGCCGTTGAACCCATCAAGCCTCAGATGGTATTGGTCGAAGCCGGTGATTTTGTCTATGGAACCACACCATTAGAAGAAGACTATTTTTTAGTAAGCCAACCCAATGCGCAAACCATCAATCTCCCTTCCTTTTGGATTGGAAAATACGAAATCACCAATCTCGAATATTCTCGTTTTTTGCTGGATGAAGGTTATTCCAATCCTGCCTATTGGTCGGAAAAAGGATGGGAAATCAAAGAACAAGAAGGATGGATCAAACCCCGGCGCTGGGAAGACCGCCATTACAACGATCCCCGCAAACGCAATCATCCTGTATGCGCCTTAAGCTGGTATGAAGCCCAGGCATATTGCAATTGGCTCTCGGCCAAAACGGGACAATCGTACCGCCTGCCGGCCGAGCGCGAGTGGGAAAAGGCCGCGCGTGGGAATAATGGGAGAGTTTTCCCATGGGGCAACCGCTGGATCGAAAATGCCTGCAATTGGCTGCCCGATGCCGACCACGACCGGCTCCCAGACAATTCGGTCGATGGTTTCGACCGCACTGCGCACGTATCTGCTTTTAAGAATGGAATCAGCCCATACGGCTGTTACAATATGAGTGGCAACGTAGTTGAATGGTGCTCTGATCGTTGGAGTAACAAGCAGGATGTTCGCGTGTACCGTGGCGGCTGCTTCCTCTCGGGTGAACTACGCTTGCTGCGATGTGCCTGGCGGGGAGGGGCTCCGGCTCATATCGGCCACGTATATTGGGGAATCATCGGCTTTCGAGTCGCTATGGACGCAATAAAAAGTTCTAGTACTCTGTCAAGATTGGATTGATGGCTTATCCGAAGCCCATTCCCCCCTTAATAAGGGGGGCTAGGGGGGATCCGGCTCCATCATTTCACCTTAGCCAAAGCACTAGTACCTCTCACACGTGAAATGAAATGATGACAATAAACTTTGTTATACAAAACCTTTAGGGCGAGGTTGCAAATGCGCCGTGGCGTGCTCCCGCCGAGCCGGTTTTTAGTTCAAGCGGCTCATCAGGAGATTCGCCCTCCCCAATGGATATTGATTTTTGAAATTTCAAATATCTTTGGTTAGGCTTTCAAACATGAAGTGATGTGTTATTTCAATCAACCTGAATTGATGAATCACCACCGTCTTGAAGAACCAAAATGAATCGTAATACACAATTCAATTATGAATGAGTCTGTTTGGGAAAAAAACCTGCAAAGCCTTGAACAGCGTTATCCACAATACGCGAATACACTTCGTATGCTCTCTCTGAAACCCGAAGAACAAGAGTTTAACGAAGACAATGTGCGCGGTTGGCTGCATCAGGCGATGTCATCGCCCGTCGAACAGGTCGTTTTGCTTGGCACACGCGGCGGCTATGCGATTCAAATGCTGCGCAAAGAATATGGATTGCGCAATCTGGTTGTCATTGAAAAAGATTACAACCGGCTCGCACAAGTCTTATTAAATGTGGATCTCTCTGATGCGATTGCCGATCCCTCAGTTTTTTGGGTGGTGGGCTACCGTCCAGAAAACTTGGAACGGGGCCTTGAATATTGCAAAACGGCATTGGCGGCGTTGGGTTTTCAATTATTACAGCACCCTCCCTCGTGGTACGAAGCCTCCGATTATTACGCCTCAATACTCCGTGAACTCAAACGAGTCATCGAGCACGAAAACTTCAACCTGAAAGCCCGTCTGGCCCGCGGCACATTGGTGCAGCGCAATTTGGCCGTCAATCTCCCTCATTCGCTTCGCTCTCTCAATGTTGATGAAGCTTCTGGAATGTTCACCAATGTACCGGCTTATATCGTGGCCGCCGGACCTTCTCTCGATAAGAATATTGAAGACTTAAAGCCGGTGGGGGATTCAGGCTTGATATTCTGCGTTGACACTGCCCTGCGAACCTTATTGGCTCATGAGATTCATCCCCATTTTGTCGTTACGGCAGACCCTACTCAAGAAAATGCCTCCCACTTTGAAGGAATTGAGCTGCCAGAGGGTTGCGGATTCGCCTTCGCTCCCGACGCCTATTACGAAATCGTGAATCGCTTAGAATACGCTTTCCCACGCATCGCCCTCTACGACAATAGCACCCGTTTGTCATATTACCTGAAAGAAAAAATTAGCCTGCAAACCTTATTGCAACGCTCGCAACACGTGGGCGAAAGCGCCATTCGGCTGGCACTGGCGCTGAAGTGCGATCCCATCATTTTGGTGGGGATGGATTTGGCGCTCCCACCCCATGCAGAATATACTCACGCCTCTCATAGCAGCCGCACAGGCAAAATCCTCTCACGGGAGGGACCTGAATTTCAGATTGAAACCAAAGACGGCATATCGATCACACCATCGCTAATCGAAGTCCCAGGTAGGTTTGGTGAATCTGTGTATACCTATTATTCATTTAAGATGTATTTGGATCGTTTGGATCAATTGATTCGAAACTCAAATGTCCACTGGTTCGATGCTACCGAAGGTGGAGCATTAAAACCAGGATGTGAAATTCTTCCACTCCATGAAGTGGTCAAAAAATTTCACCAAAAGGAATTTCATCTTCAAACGCGAATGAATCAACTCCCGCGCATCGGAAACGACCGTGCCGACATTTTGTATCCCTACATCCGCAAGGTGATTGGCAAACTCGAACGCACATTACACGATTTAGACAAAATCGCGCGTGGGGCTATTGAACAAAAACAAGCGGAAGCGATTTGGCTTGATTTCCTTAAAGACAACGAATTGCGCGCCTTTCTCGACCACGCCGTCTTTCAGTTCCAACTCTATGCCCGTCCCGAAGGCGTCCCCGAGGACAAACGCCCCGAATTTCTCAAAAGCCGAGCCCAAGAAGCCGCCGAACGCATCCGCACCTTCATCCCCCTCTGGCACGAAACCCTAAAAAACCTCAATACCTCCGCCTTATAAAAATTGGAGCGCAGGCGTCCTCGCCTGCATTTTGTGGCGCTGAGCTTCCAGCCTGCTTCTTTGTGGTGCAGGATCCCGAGTAAAATTCAAAGTTGAAGATGATATTTTGTTTTTGCACAAACCTCATCCTCAAAAAGAATTGAAGGAATATGCCGTGAAGGCTGTAAGAGATTTTTTAATGCAAATTGGAGAAACACCATGATGCAATATAAAGGTTATTATGCTATCCCTCAATATAGTGCAAACGATAAATGTTTTCATGGCAAATTATTGGGTATCACCGATGTAATCACCTTTGAAGGCGCTACAGTCGAAGAACTCGAACAAGAGTTTCAATCTGTGGTAGATGAATATATTGAATTTTGTCAAAAACATGGAAAGCAACCCAAACAACCGTTTTCAGGCAATTTCAATTTGCGCCTTGGTCCCGAACTCCATGCCCGCGTGGCTGGTGCGGCTCAAAAAGAAGAAAAAAGCATCAATCAATTCATTAAAGATACACTATCACGCACAGTTAACTAAAAAATCACCCCACTTTACCCAAACCACAAAACGCTTATACTTCTACCTGCTTATCAAAAGAACTCAACTGGGGCGCTAGCTCAGCTGGGAGAGCACTACCTTCGCAAGGTAGGGGTCGAGGGTTCGAATCCCTTGCGCTCCACTTTGAATCCTTCCCTCTCCCCATCTAAGTAAATTTCAAACAGAGGCGGAAACATCTACTTCAACTACATCTCCTAGAGATGCGGCTTCGGGTATCGGCTCCCCACTTTCACGCAGGGATTCCAAATGAAGTTGAATGGCTTTCCGAATCATTCCTTTGGTTTCTTCTATCGTATCACCCACGGCCACATAACCAGGCAAATCAGGCACATAAGCACCATAATTCTCATTGGCTTTTTCTAGTACAATACTGGAGAGTGCGAAGGGCTATATTTGCCATTATTTAAGTTATATAGAATTAAGCACTTATAACATTTAGCCCTAGAAATCAAGATGTTCTATAAGTCATAGATATTATTTAGCTTATGTAAATTTCGTATGAGAACTTCGCACTCTCCAGCCATTTAATATGATATTAAATGATACTGTTTGAATCCATTTTTTTAATTCCTTGTTGACTCATTAGCAAAGTCAATCGTATTATATTAGAAATATCACAGAAATTCTGGAGACTCTTCTCATGTTCTCAAAAGTCCTAACAATAATCCCATTGCTCTTATTAATCACCACAACCGCCAAGGCTGAACCGAAGCCGCAGCCATTGGTCGAATTTAGCGCTGTGGTGTTTGAAGTGAAACAACCCATTTCCGAAATGAATCTGAAACAAGAAAATTTGGAGATCGATTCTGAATCCAAGTCAAAAGATAACAACTACTATTTCTATAACGAAGGCACCATCACAATTGACAAACAAAACAAATCTCTCAATCCGAAGCGAATACATGTCCCCGAGCATAAAGAACACATCCAATTATCAAACCTATTCAAGCATTACACCCAGCATCCTCAAACCGTCGAGCTCACTTCCAACCCAACCATATTGGTTCAAAATGGCAAAGAATTCAAAATCGCATCGGGAATGACCGAAAAGGGAGTAACAGAAAGAAATATGAGCGATGGCTTGGCGGGGTTAGGAATCGAGGGCTCTCCCGAGTACAAGGAAAATGGAACCATTGTGATCCATGATTTCACGGTTCATGTTCAATACGTTAATGATTCCAAATTACTCAATCGGCCCTTGGTGCAATCCTCCATCAAAATTCAACCTCAAAAACAATACAGATTATTAATTCCTATAGAAAAGGTAGGCGCTTATGTGATGGAATTTATATTCAAAATCAGAGAATAATCTTACTTCATAAATTTCAACATCACATCCGCCGCCAATCCAA
>CAZEZQ010000204.1:0-8023 GCA_964516245.1 uncultured bacterium
GAGTTCAATCGTGAGATACGATATGCAGCGGCGGGCGTTGAGTTGGTGTGGACCAATGAAGGCATTGGTGGGGCATACATCCAAACAGCGGGTGCACGTGCCGCAATGTTCCTGCACTGGTTCATCGGGCTCAAGTTCAAACGTGGTAAGAACTGCACCCAAAAAGAACCAATTGCCCAGCGATTGGCTAAGCAAATTGGTGTGCTTGCCAAACCAGCCGATTCCCGCCTGGGCGGCGAAATCTTTTTCCAAAAGGGGGGCGGTATCGACCACCCAGCGCGCTTGATGCTCGCCGCCGGATTTTTCTCGAATGGCATCGCAAAGCGGCTGCATGGCCTCACCCATAATCTTGTGATAGTCGTCCCCCCAGGCATAACGCGAGACCACGGCGGCGAATGGATTTTCCTCATTGGGTTGAGCCGGATTAACGGTAAGGTAGCGCTTGGCAAGTACGATGATGCTTTTTACATCATTCAGAATATAGTTAGGATCTTCACGCTCCTTCCACCGCTTATCCATATAATGCATCTCACCATGATGTCCATGTTTTAACCATTCAAGATACTTTTCGTAGGTGTTTGGGGATGCTTGAGAAACGCCAACCGCATCAAAGCCGAGCTGTTTGGCGAGAGATTTAATATCAGATTTCTTCATAAAAAATCTTATTAGTTGAAATCAATTGGTGTGAACTAAATTGTGTCTGTGCCTGGGAGGGCGAGGTTGAAAATGCGCCGTGGCGTGCTCCCGCCGAGCCGAAATGCTCCCATCACTTCAGGAGGGCGAGGCTCCCGCCGAGCCGCTTGTAATATGTAGGGTGGGCTTTAGCCCACCAATGAAGCTATTAATGGGTGAGATTCAAAAATCGAATGTAGCAGAAAATTATGTTAAGTATATCTTTCTAGCAATTCTTTTTTCCCACCATTCAGGTGTAAATTCCATTGGTTCGCCTGAGTCCAGGCCATCGAGCGTCAATTGCTCCAAATGTTCTTGTTTTTGCTGATAGTCTTTTTTAATCAGCAATATCCTAGCGGTTACAAGATGAGCAAACCAGCTATTTTTATTCCGAATGGGCAAATACCAATCCCGCGGCGCCCACGGTGCCTGCTTCTTCCCCAAGTTTGGCTTGCACCACTGGGGTTTGATAATGAGAATAGAAGAAACAGCGCCACTTGATTTCTTCTTGAACCGGTTCAAACAGCATATCGCCCATATTGGCCGCTCCACCGCCCAGGCAGATGATTTCCGGATTAAATGCCATTATGAGGGTGGAAATGCCGATCCCCAAATATTTACCGGCATGTTTGATAACGCTGACAGCCACTTTGTCGCCTTGGATGGCAGCTTGATACACATGCTTGGAAGTGATGGCTTCGGGATCGCCCCCGGCGAGCTCACGCATTTTGGTGGGGATATGTTCCACCCGGGCGCGGGCTTGGGCATAGCGGGCGATGGCATTGGCCGAGGCGTAGGTTTCCAGGCAGCCTTCATTGCCGCAGCCGCAGACGGGGCCGTTTGGATTCACCATAATGTGCCCCAATTCACCGGCAAAGCCGCGGGAACCATGAAACACTTTGCCATCGCTGACGATGCCGCCTCCCACCCCAGTGCCGAGAGTGAGAACCAATACCGGATTTTTGCCCTTGCCGTTGCCGAAGAGCGCTTCGCCCATAGCGCAGACATTGGCGTCGTTATCGACCCAGGTGTTCAAACCAAACCGTTTTTTGAAGCAATCATGTACGCAGATCCAATGATCCCATTCGGGGATATTAACGGGCCGGGTGATCGAGCCTTTGTCATGATCGATCAAACCAGGGCTGCCCATGCCGATGCCCAGGAGGTCCTTTTTGTTTGATTTCATCGCATCTGAATCGAGAATTTCTTGAATCAAATCACCAATGCGCTCCACCACTTTTTCGCCGCCCAGCCGGGCTTCCGTCGGTTTTTTGTAAGAAGCAATCAGGGTCCCGTCATCTTGCACCAAACCACCTTTGATGTCGGTCCCCCCCAAATCAATGCCAATCGCAACACGAGCCATATCGCTACTCCCATGAGTTGATTAAATGGTGTTAAAATAATATTCTTCCGGCTGTGAGACGGGAAAAGCGGGGCAAGACGTTCATTCTCAATAAATCCACCAACATGATTTCCCGGTTTGCCATCCAGATTCTTAAACGATCAGAATGCCATAATTGTGTTTAGGCATCAAGAAGCGCGTAACCAAACCCATAGAAATCTCGTTTTATTTAACATTGCCAATCTGGTTATGTTTTGAATGTAAATCGATATAATGAAAATCTGTTAAAAATTGAGATGAGGTTAATTATTCGAGTATGCTTAGGATAATTTTAGAGGAACCCATGGTTGGGATTCCATTATTGTTTATGTTAATACTGGCTATATCTGTGCATGAAATGGCGCATGCATGGATGGCTCTTCGTTGTGGGGATGATACTGCTGCCCGATTGGGACGTTTGACTATCAATCCCGTCGTTCATTTTGATCCTATGGGAATCTTATTTATTATGATGGCTCCATTCGGATGGGGAAAGCCTGTGCCATATAATCCGGTTAATTTACGGGATATACAAAGAGATTCCATGTGGATTGCTTGGGCCGGTCCGGCAAGCAATTTTATTCAAACCATTCTATTAACTATCTTGTTCTGGTTATTCGCCAATGAATTTGTTTACCAAAAAATGCTTGCGATTCCAACGGGTGAACAGATCTACAATGCTTGTATTTCGGTATTTTATTGGGGAATTCATATCAATCTTGTATTAGCGTTTTTTAACCTGCTTCCATTTTTCCCATTAGATGGTGAGAAAATTCTTCAAGGATTGGTCTCAAGAGAAATGGCCTACAAACTAGAAGGTTACCGCAATGAATCGATGATGTGTCTTTTTCTCTTGTTGGGCATTGGCTGGTTTACACCCATTAAGCCATTGTGGGCGTATTTAAGTGCAACTGCTCTTCCATTGAAATTTTTTCTCATAGGTATGTAGATGTTGATAGAAACTCGTTTATAGAACTCGAAATTTCAATTGTTTTGTATTATCCTATATCAAATTTATATACATTAAACAAACGGACCTGTACTTGAGCATGCTGATTTTTGTGCCGCATGAGGGAAAGGTACCATCATTTATTCACGTATTTATCCGTATTTAAGGTTGGTGCGGATCATTGAATTTATCTCAACGGAGGAATAAAGGGTATGTCTGAGAATCACAAGCAAGAAACAATCGCTCTCCACGGCGGGCAACAGCCAGACCCAACTACGGGGGCGCGGGCGGTGCCGATTTATCAAACCACCTCGTATGTATTTAAAGACACAGATCATGCGGCGAATTTGTTTGCCTTGAAAGAATTCGGCAATATTTATACCCGTATTATGAACCCGACCACAGATGTGCTCGAACAGCGTGTGGCAGGGCTAGAAGGCGGCAGCGCAGCCTTGGCCTGTGCATCGGGCCAGGCGGCATGCACCACCGGATTGCTGAATTTCATCGAAGCGGGCGATGAAATGATTTCTTCAGCCAGTTTGTATGGCGGCACTTACAATTTGTTCCATTACACCCTGCCCAAGATGGGGATCAAGGTTCATTTTGTCGAACCTGAAAAGATCGACAATTTCAAAAAAGCCATGAATCCAAAAGTAAAATGCATTTTTGCCGAAATTATGGGGAATCCAAAATTAGACACATTAGATATCCAAGCGGCAGCCGATGTGGCTCATGAGAACGATATCCCACTGATGATCGACAATACGGCAACTACCCCGATTTTGTGCCGTCCATTTGACCACGGCGCTGATATTATCATGCATTCCACCACCAAATTTATCGGCGGGCACGGCACCTCCATCGGCGGTGTTTTGGTGGATTCAGGCAAATTCAATTGGGGCAATGGCAATTTCCCTCAATTTACTGAACCTGACCCTAGTTATCATGGCTTGAAATTATGGGAGACTTTTGGCGATTTCCCCGGTTTAGGCAATGTGGCTTATGCGATCAAAGCGCGCGTGCAGGGCCTGCGAGATGTTGGGGCTTGTATGTCACCCTTTAATGCCTTCCAGTTTCTTCAAGGCCTCGAAACACTGCACTTACGCATGGAGCGACACAGCCAAAACGCTATGAAAGTGGCTGAATTCTTAAAAGGCCATAAAAAGGTTACTTGGGTGAATTATCCCGGTTTCCCCGATCATCCATCCTACGAAATTGCCAAAAAATACATGCATCGTGGATTGTATGGGGCTTTAATCGGCTTTGGAATCAAAGGTGGACTCGAAGCCGGACGCAAACTCATTGAAAATGTTGAACTTTTCTCGCATCTGGCAAACATTGGGGATGCCAAATCATTGATTATCCATCCCGCCAGCACCACCCATCAGCAATTGACCGAAGAAGAGCAGGCCAGTACAGGAGTAACACCCGATTACGTACGCCTTTCGGTCGGTATTGAAAATGTTGACGACATTATTCAAGATTTAGATCAAGCATTATCTAAAGTCTAACCAAAAATATTTGAATTTTTACGATCGTAGGGGCAGACGATCGTAGGGGCAGACGATCGTAGGGGCAGACCCCAGTGTCTGCCCCGAATGTGATTTCACTATGAATAATCCACCGTCCCTGAGAATTTACCGCTACGGTGGTTTTTCATAGCTCGAAACTTTAACAAACAGCCGTCATGCATTTAATTTTCTAAGTTGTATTGGTATAGATTCCACTATGTCAACATTAGATCTCAGCCATTCTGTGGGAATTGTCGAAGAAAAGTTTTATACCTGTTGCAATCCACCCAACGAACTTCTTTTGGAAAGTGGGAAGAAACTTGGCCCAATCACACTCGCCTACGAAACCTACGGGACACTCAATTCTAACAAAAACAACGCCATATTAATCTTGCATGCCTTGAGTGGAGATCACCATGCGGCGGGCTATCACAGCGACGAAGACCGCAAGCCTGGCTGGTGGGATATTATGATCGGTCCTGGAAAACCGATAGATACAAATAAATATTTTGTGATTTGTTCAAATTGCATTGGCAGCTGCAAAGGTTCAACCGGCCCTTCCTCTATTAATCCCAAAACCGGCACTCATTATGCATTGGAATTTCCCTTTATCACCATAGGAGATATGGTGAGGGCGCAGCGATGTTTAATTGATTACCTAGGGATCAACAAATTGCTTTGCGTGATGGGTGGATCGATGGGTGGCATGCAAGCATTGCAATGGGCCCGTTTGTATCCTGGCCGAGTGTTTTCGGCGATTCCCATTGCCACCACAGCGGTTCATTCAGCGCAAAATATCGCCCTGAATGAGGTTGGGCGGCAGGCGATTATATACGATCCCAATTGGAACCAGGGAGATTATTACAACCAACAGCCACCGGAGCATGGGCTGGCGGTTGCGCGGATGATTGGGCATATCAGTTACTTAAGCGATCGCTCAATGCATGAAAAGTTTGGCCGGAAGTTACAAGACAAAGACAAAATTTCATTTGATTTCGATTTTGATTTCCAGGTAGAGAGTTACTTGCGTTATCAAGGGTTTACCTTCACCCGGCGGTTTGACGCCAATAGCTATTTGTATATTTCTAAGGCCCTGGATTATTTTGATTTGAGCGAAAGCTGCGAAGACTTGTCAGAAGCGTTTGACGGGGTAATAAGCAAATTTTTGGTGATTGCGTTTACGGGGGATTGGTTGTATCCACCTTACCAATCCAAAGAAATTGTTAAAGCGTTGAAACACAATGATGTAAATGTCAGCTTTTATGAAGTGGAATCAGATTACGGGCATGATGCATTTTTGCTGGACAATTATCACCAAAGCAAGTTGATCTCGTATTTTCTGCAAGCCACTTGGGAGGAATATAAATCCAGTGTCTAACGGCCTGATGAATACACGCCTGGAATACGAAGCCATCTGCCATTTGGTGGAAGAAAAAAGCCGTGTATTGGACCTTGGGTGCGGGAACGGCAATTTGTTGAAACTGCTTCGTTTGAAAAAACATGTGCATGGGATTGGGGTGGAAAAATCGGATGAGAAAATATTTGAATGCATTCAAAAAGGGATTTCGGTCCATCATGGCGACATTGATGTAGGATTGGCCGATTACCCCGATCATTCATTCGATTACGTGATCTTAAGCGAAACCCTGCAAGAGGTGCACAAACCTTCGCTGGTGATTCAAGAGATGCTGCGGGTGGGGAAATGGGCGATTGTTACGTTCCCCAATTTCGGCAATTGGAGGGTGCGGCTGCAGATTTTGTTTACCGGGTGCACCCCCATGACCAAATCATTGCCATACCAATGGTATGAAACTCCGAATGTTCAATACATGAGTGTTTCGGATTTTTTGCATTTTTGCAAAGAAAAAGACTACGTGATCGAAGAAAAAATCTACTTCAGTTTCGGCAGGCGCTTTTCGCTATGGCCCAATTTACTCGCTGAAAGCGCATTGTTTGTGATTACGGAAAAATCATAACGCAACACAAGGCAGGCGGGGACGCCTGCGCTCCAACACAGTACTTTTGGTTCTCTATCCTACCTGCACTCTGTCTCTTCACTCTCAATGATGATAAGATTTGGCATCAGAATCATTAAACCAAACGAGAAGGGGAGGTTTGTATTTATGTCGACATTTCATCGCCGTTCATTTTTGAAACGAAGCGCTTTAGCCAGCAGCGTGTTGGCCGCTCCCGCGATTTTTACGCAAGCGAGAGATAAGAAATACCGTACTGTCTTGATTGGGTCTGGATGGTGGGGGATGAATATCGCTCAGTGCGCCATCCAGTCGGGTACAGCGGATGTGGTCGCCCTTTGTGATGTGGATGACAACCAGCTAAAGCCCGCCGTGGAGAAGACGGAAAAATTTAGCGGCAAACGGCCAAAGACCTATAAAGATTTTCGGGAAATTTTGGAGCAAGAAAAGCCAGAGATCGCAATTGTGGCCACGCCGGATCATTGGCACCCCCTGTGCACCATCGAAGCCATCAAGCACGGCTGCCATGTGTATGTAGAGAAGCCGGTTAGCCATACCATCGATGAAGGCAAGGCGATGGTGAAGGCGGCGCGTGAAGCCGACCGGGCAGTGCAAGTGGGCACTCACCGGAGGGTGAGCCCGCATAATGTGTCGGGGATGGAGTTTTTGAAATCGGGCAAAGCAGGGAAGATTGGAATGATTCGCTGCTTTGTACACGGCGGTGGAGGCCCTGGTGAACCGACACCCAACCAAGAGGCGCCGGAGGGCCTGGATTGGGATATGTGGTGCGGACCGGGTCCGTACGTTCCATTTAATCCGGCGATTCACCCAAGAGGATTTCGCCAATTTCTCAATTTTGCCAATGGCACCTTGGGCGATTGGGGGATACACTGGATGGATCATGTGATGTGGTTTAACGGCGAAGTACCGCCTAATGTGGTGTATTCGACTGGTGGACGGTTTATTAAAGAAACCAGCACTACCGCGCCGGATACCCAGGTGGCGACTTTTGAATTTGATGATTTCATCTGCACCTGGGAGCATCGGCGCTATGCGGGCAATGAGAACGAAAAGCACCTCTTAGGGGCGTATTTTTATGGGACAAAAGGGGTGTTCCACATGGGATGGCGTGATGGATGGACTTTTTATCCTAGCAGCCGGGGAGAACAGACCCTTCATGAGGAGCCCCAGTTGAAAGAGCCGGATAGCCAAAATATCCCCGGTTTGTGGGCGGATCTAATTGAGTCGATCGAAAAGAAACGCCGGCCAGTGTGCGATATCGAAATCGGACACCGCTCAACCACCATGAGCCTATTGGGCATGCTATCACTCAAGTTGGGCCGTTCGGTGATTTGGGATGGTGAGAAAGAAATGTGCGTGAATGATCCTGAAGCGGTGAAACTGCAGCGGCGGGATTACCGCAGCCCTTGGAAGTATCCGGAAGCGTGAGAAATTACAAGAATGCCAAGTAAGACGATTCGGCAAAAGTCTTTTTTGGAGCGCAGGTCATAGACGCGCCTTGGTGGGCGTCCTCGCC
>CAZEZQ010000205.1:0-8001 GCA_964516245.1 uncultured bacterium
TTTTATGGATCAGACTTTTTGCCGGTTCGTCTTTTACAGGTCTTCACTCCACGGTGACGCTCTTGGCCAGGTTGCGGGGTTTGTCGACATCGCAGCCGCGAATGACGGCGATGTGGTAGGCTAAGAGCTGCATGGGTATAGACGTAATGAGTGGTTGCAGGTGGTCTGGCACATCTGGAACGTAAATGACATCGTCGGCTTTCTTTTTGACTTCGGTGTCACCTTCGCAGGCAATGGCGATTACGGGGCCGCCGCGGGCTTTGATTTCTTCCAAATTGCTCATCACTTTGTCGTATACCACACTGCGGGTAATGAGAAATACACTGGGAGTGTGTTTATCCACCAGGGCGATGGGGCCGTGTTTCATTTCTGCGGCAGGATAGCCTTCGGCATGGATGTAGCTGATTTCTTTGAGTTTCAAAGCGCCTTCAAGCGCTACGGGGAAGTTGTAATGGCGGCCCAGGTAAAGTACGTTTTTCACATCCGCATATTTTTCGGCAACTTGTTTGATGGCTTCGTTGCATTCCAGCGCCCGGCGAACCAAATCTGGAATTTTTTTCAGGTCTTCGATCATCTGGCAGCCACTGAGATACGAAAGGTGATTCATTCGGCCCAGATACAGGGCCAAGAGAATCAATACCGTTACTTGAGAGGTAAAGGCCTTGGTCGAGGCCACCCCGATTTCCGGTCCGGCATAGAGATACATGCCGCCGTCGGCCTCACGGGCAATGCTGCTGCCCACCACATTGCAGATGGAGAGTGATGCGTGGCCCTTGCGCTTGGATTCACGCAAGGCAGCCAATGTATCTGCCGTTTCGCCGGATTGGGTGATGGCAAAGACCAAAGTGCTTGGATCCATTGGAGGGTTGCGGTATCGAAATTCGCTGGCATATTCGACTTCGACAGGAATGCGGGCGAATTCTTCAATCAGATATTCGCCGACCATGGCGGCGTGCCAACTGGTGCCGCAGGCGGTGAAAATGATGCGGTTGATGTTGCGCAATTGTTGGGGGGTCAGGTTTAAGCCACCAAAATGAGAGCTGGCTTCGTCGATGTTCAGGCGTCCACGCATGGCATTGGCGATGGATTCAGGCTGCTCGAATATTTCTTTCAGCATGTAGTGTTCATAATCGCCTTTGCTCAAATCGCCATTGGTCAAATTCAACGTCATCACATTGGGCTGCACACGGCCGCGGTCCCGGTGCATTAAAAACATTTCATCGGTTGTAAGCAAGGCGATTTCGTTGTCTTGAAGGTACACCACTTCCTGGGTAAGGCCTGCCAGGGCTGAAGCATCGCTGGCAATAAAATGTTCTCCCTTGCCGATGCCCACCACCAATGGGCTGCCCAAGCGTGCCGCGGCGATAATATTGGGATGATCGCGAAACACGATGGCCAAGCCGTAGGTTCCTTTTAGGGAGTGAACCGCTTCTTCAAGGGCGGCAAATATGAGTGTTTTTGGATCTGTGGTTTGTGGTTCTTGCTCTTTCAGTTTCTGGTAACAACTGGCTATCAGATGGGCTACCGCTTCACTGTCGGTTTCACTTTGAAAAATATACCCATCTTTTTCAAGGCGTGTGCGTATACTTTGATAATTTTCGATAACGCCGTTGTGCACCAGAGCCAGAGTGTCGTTGCCGCCGACATGAGGGTGAGAATTGGAATCACTGGGCGAACCATGAGTCGCCCAACGTGTATGGCCGATTCCAAGTTTTCCTAACATTTGATGATCTATAAGATGGTTTGTCAGCTGATCGATGCGGCTGGCTTGTTTGTAAATATGAATACGATCTTCATTGTAAATGGCTAAACCGGCACTGTCGTATCCGCGGTATTCCAGGCGGCGCAGGCCTTCGAGCAATATATTTTGCGCTTCTTTATCGCCAATGTAACCAACAATTCCACACATTGCATGGCCTCCAAGATTTAATTTATGATTACATAGATGTGAAAGAAATGGGTGAGTATAATTATAGCTTATTTATCTTTAATTGCCGTTTGTTATAAACAAAATATTCAAATCGCATCTACAACCCGTGTTTCTAGTCTTTTAAATAACCAGGAACTAAAGATAAGAAGCAAAATCGACACCAAAATGGAGTATGGAATTGCATAATAGCAAATCTCTTGAATATGCAAATCTGTCTTTGTTAGTTGGATCGATTCGATATCTGAAGAAAAGGCAGAAAATTGTGAAAACAACAATATTTTCAATTGAATCAATTGTTCACTTGATAGATTGGAAACGTTAGATAGTTGCGAATTCAGCAAAATATAGCGGTACCATTCAATCATTCCCGCCATCGGGTTGGCGAAATAGAGCACTTGACCCCAGCGAGGCAGGCGGTTGAAGACCTCTAGCACATCATACAACACCGGTGTGATATAGAACCATACGAACACCCCGAATTCCATGACCTGGGTGGTATCCCGGTAGAGAACGTTGAGGGCAGATGCCAGATAGCAGAAGCCAAGAGTCAATATGCTATGGAAGAAAATTACCAAAGGCAGTTGAAGCAGCATCCAAGTGGGTTTGGCGGAAGTAAAAACAAACACAATCAACAACAAAACGAGAAAAGAGGACAAAAAATTCACCAGGTTAGAGGCCACAACCGCAGTTGGGTAAACTACCCGCGGTGCATACACTTTTTTGATCAGGTTGGCATTGCTCAGCAAGGCTTGTGTGCCCTCAAGCAGCGTGGTTGAGAAAAAAAACCAAGGGATGTAGGATGCGAGCAGAAGGGTGGGATAAGAAACATCGTAGCGTTCGCTTTTCAAGTCGAGCATGGAAAAAACGCCTGCCATCACCACAATGGTGAGCAAAGGGCGCAGCAGGCTCCACAAAAACCCCAACACAGACACTTTATACCGGGCTTTGAGGTCGCGTACTGCTAGTTGACGCACCAGTTGGCGGTAGTTCCACAGTTGGCTTACTTGAAGCATTTTTTTTATTCCTTGGGGGCGGGACTATTGGAATATATAGTTGTATAATCTTGGCATAACACTTTGATACAGTAAATGTTATAATCAAGATCTTTAGATGAAATTTATGAAAAAACAACTTGACCAAATCAAAAAGTGGTTTATGATTATAGCCGAAGTGGGATATATTGTGTTATCTATTGCCTATGTTAAACAACTCTGTATGAGGGTTATTTGAAATTGATGGATAAAAAACTTTCCTATCGTTTGAAAAGCAAAATCGAGAATATATATCCTGTTGAACGGGATATACTACGGTATGCAAATTTATTGGGTTATGATGAAGATGCGCAATTTTCTTTGCGCTTGGCGATGGATGAATCTCTGATAAATGCCATTATTCACGGCAACAACAATTCAGAAGATAAGTCAATCGAAATTGATGTCAAATTGGATAAAGACAAAATCACGGTCACCGTTCGCGATGAAGGCGATGGATTTGATCAAAATGAATTGTTTGACCCGCGCAATGAGCCATTTGTGCAATGCAGTCATGGCAGAGGCGTGTTTTTAATTCATCAATTTACGCACCAAGTTCAATACAATGATAAAGGGAATGAAGTGTCTTTCACCATTCACCGGCATGAACCGATTTCAGTTTTGCAAGCGAGATAATTCATACAAAACCGGATTAAAATCGTAAAATTTACTCGGATATTTTCAATTATATTAAACTTAATGTTATTTAAGCCGAATATTCTATTATCGATATATAGAAAAATTCTCTCTATTTTTTGTCGAGGAAAATGTCCAATGAGAATTGATTCACAACAAGGCAAGGCCAACCTGGGGCCATATGGATTGCTATTGGTATGTTTGATTTTGGTTTCGCTTTCAAGCTGTAATGCCTTCAAAGTAGTTCGCGTGCCTATTCCGATCCCGACTTTCGGTTTGGTTGGCGGTGGGGAAGAAAAAGTTGCTGCACAAACCTCTCCCCAAAAAACGGTACACGCGTCCCCTTCCGGTAAAGTGTATTATGGTGAGGCCTCATGGTATGGAAAAAAATTCCATCGGCGCAAAACCGCCAGTGGAGAGCGTTTTAACATGTATGCTCTTACCGCGGCTCATCCCACTCTGCCCTTCAATACCAAAGTCAAAGTGACAAACGTAAAAAACGGCCGGACTTGCGTGGTTCGTATCAATGACCGTGGTCCGTTCAATAATGGACGAATCATAGATGTTTCACTGGCTGCCGCCCGCAAATTGGGTTTTGAAATTGATGGAATCACAGATGTGAAGGTGGAAGTGATTTGAATTGGGATTCACCATAGGTTTTCAATTGAGAACCGTCGTTATTTATGGGATCATCACTACCGCTTGGCATGCTTCAAATCTGCTATAACAGCTTCGGCGATTGTATAATATGAAGTAATTGGCCAGTCATAAGAAGTGAATTATAAAACAATTGAATAGTCTTTTTATTCCTCCCCCAATGAAATGGGGGAGGTTAAGAGTTTTACACTTCATATCCTTTCAACCCTCCCCTACCCCCTCCCGCCACGGCGCGCACGCCCAATCTTGGGAGGGGAATTACTTCAGATCGCATGCCTATTACAATCTGAATACCCCGTTAAAATTGTCCCCTTTCCATTGTGCAGCGCCAAAAGCATAATCTCTTCATACAAATACAATGGTTTTGATGATCGGTCCATGATTTCCACTTTTCTTATTTCGGTGAAACAATCGATCGAAGAATAAATCATACCTTGTTGAAAGCTCACATACCAATTTTCATTTCGCAATCGGCTCTTATAATTATATACAAAGAAGCAATTCATATTTACTTGCTGGTCTTGCCTGGATGGTAGAGACTATTTTTTGTATAAGCGAGGTTCCAAATGAAAGAACAGGTAGATGTCTTTCTAGTGGATGATGAAGGGATATTATTACGGGCGTATACCCATGAAGACAATTATCTGTTTCGCGGCGACCCCGACGAAGATGAATCGCCTCTGATGTTTGCATTGCAGTATTATTATATGGAATTTGCTCCCGATACCATTTTGTGCAAGGGGTATCACACACCAAGCGGAGATTTATTCTGGCAGAACGAAATGGCGTCGACTTATGGAGATGAAAGCCTTGTAGAAATCGGAGAGCGATTGTTTTTAATCGATGAGCGCGGGGAACGCTTTAACGACGAATACGCCTATGAATTGCTAATAAACGAAGAGATTCCCGAAGGCTGGATGGCCATACCACGAATGCCAGGTGAGCCTTATTAGAAATCAGGTGGAAGATATTTTGTTGAATCGAGCCGTTCAAGCTGTTTTTTTGGTACTCGTGCCAATCATCGTTTTCGCGCCTTTTGGATATCCGGCACAAGAGCAACCGAAGCCCTTGTTGTCATCGGCTTTATCTGTTGAAGAAAACAGTCTCAAGCAGATTGAGCTCAAATGGTCGAGCGGTCCAAGCCAATCCCGAAATTCTCACACAATTCTACTGTTTGCGCCAGGGTCCATTCGAGACGCCACTGCTGAAATTCGAGAATTTGATTGGCTCTTGCAAGCGGGGAATGAAATACGCCGGGGAACCCAAGATAATTTCCCAGACCATCCCCGAAAATACCAGAAACCCAGAATTCAATTTCGTGAGATCGGACAACTTCAAGGCTGCCGAATTGGCTCCTTTGAACTCACAGTATCCCCACCGTACGGAGAAAAGAGCGAAACCCTCACTTTTCCCAAGGGCCGCATTGTTATCGACTTTCCACAAGTGGATGAGGAGTCTTTTGCAGGTTTCCCAAAAGCGCTCGAAAATGTCGCACAATCGTTGGTACTGAATTATCCCCCATTGAGACGAGCCGCAGCCGGCCAAGTACGTTTCCCCACACCCGATACCACGCAGCTCAACCGCGCTTTGGCAAGAATACAGTCTCGCAAAGATGGCATTCATGAGATTGATGGGTTGCGCATTATAAAAGCCGCCAACCGCTTGATTCAAATTGGCGATCTGGCATTGGCGCGTGAGGGCCAAGCGGTGGCGTTTCAAGTGCTCGATACTTCGAATGAAATCAAAACGAGCGGTTATTTACACGCGAATGACCGCCTCCATTTTTATGCTCCTTCTTCTGAATCGCCCTATTCACCTGAAACATATACATGGGTAATTGCTGACCCCAATCAACATCAGATTGTTGAACCGCTTAGTTCTCAATCCACACCCAGTTCCCGGCAATTATTGCGCAAGCAAATTCATTTGGAAGAAGATCACGTATTTTTGGAGGGGCACGGGAAAAACGAAGAGCAATCGAAGTATTGGTTTTGGCATGATCTTGTTCAAGATGGAAGCAAAACCGTCGAACTGCCGGCAGCGGCTGAAGTGATATCCACAACAGGAGAGCTGGCAATTCGCCTGGCGGTGGAGCCTGAATACACCCGGCTTGCCAGCGATGCCATTCAAGTACGTTGGAATCAGAATGAATTGGACGTGATCCCAGAGAAAGAAGATGATGGGTTTTATTCAATCAAAACGCCAATCAAACCCTCTCTGGTGAAAAACGGGACTCATAGCATTACTCTCTCATTTTCCCCGAAACAAAAAAATTCATCCACAAACCATGAACTGTATTTGGATTGGATGCAATTCGAATATTTAGCTTTTTTGTCGCCTTCGGTGTCTCCCTATCTCATTGAAAACAGCACAGAACCTATCCAGGTTCCAGAGGAATCAGAACTATGGCTGGTTCAAGATTCAGGAAAAACAGTGTATTCAAATCATCACGCGCAAGGGAGCATCCACCTTCCACCGATTGATGATGGCGCTTTGTTGTTTTTGCTGGACAATGATGCTGTGATTCGTTCGGCCACCGTGGAATCTGTGGTGCCGGTAAAAGAACGAGTTCTGAAACCGTCTCAACAAGAGTTGGATACGGCCATCATTGCGCCGCGTGCATGGAGAGACACACTCAAACCCTTCACGCAGCATTTAAAAAAACAATCTCATCAATCTGAAGTGTTCGCGGTGGAAGATTTTTATGATGTATATGGGGATGGGCGGCTTTCTCCAAGCGCCATTCGCGATGGGCTGCGTGGACTTTATGGCGATGAGTATCGATTTTCTTACATTCTGCTAGTGGGCGACGCCACCTGGGATTATTGGGGACGATTTAACAATGGAGTAAAAAATTATTTGCCTGCTTATCGTGAGAATGAGGCTTATGCGGTGGAAGGTTGGTTTGCCCGTTTGGATGGGGATGACCCTTTGCATGATGCCATCGTGGCCAGATGGCCGGTGCGCAGCGAAGAAGAATTGCAAACCATCATTAACAAAACCATTCTCTACAAAGAACAACCGCAAACCGGTTCTTGGATCAACCATGCGTTTTTCTTAACCGATGACGGATTTGAAAAATATACAAACGAATTGGATGAACACTGGCTGCCACAGGGCTTTCGGCGTACCCGGCGCCATATTGCCGATTATCCCCTGATTGACAATATTTATCTGCCCGAACGCCTGCGGGCCAGCATGCGGGCCAAAACCAGCCTGGAAGCGACCGAAGACATTATTGAAATTGTGAATCAGGGAGTGTTTCTTTGGGAATACTTTGGGCACGGGGCTCCTAATGTGTTGGGTGAAGAGCGTATGTTTTTTGGCGGCGGTTCAAAATTTTCGGATGTCAAAAAACTCACCAACGGCCGGCAGTTGCCCCTATTGTGGGGCTTTACCTGCGAAACGGCGCGTTTTGATTACCCCAAAGACAAATGGAACATTTCAATCGGTGAAGATATGCTTACTCATCCTGATGGAGGGATCATTTCACTGATTGGCGCCACTGGGCGGGGCTACCCGCACGAACATATTTTGCTGGCGCGGGCCATGCATGAAGCCGCATTCGGATACCGGTTTCAAACCCAGGGAGAGATTTTTTACGCCGCAACTCTTATGGGGATGGCGGACCAACTGCATTTTGAGCCGAAAGACCAATTCGCCTTACTGGGAGACCCCACCATTTCATTCCCCAAATTCGAGACAGTATCTGGATCATTGCAAGACAATGGCGAAGGTTGGATTGTG
>CAZEZQ010000206.1:0-7982 GCA_964516245.1 uncultured bacterium
ATTCAAACAAAAAAAACTTCGAGCGATTCATTGTTTACAGATTCTCCTTCAGTTTATACAGCATAGAAGACGTAATTATAATTCATTCCCTGTGTCTCTTGGCTTTTCAAGATAGGTGTTAAGCTATTGCATATTCACTACTCTTCATAGATTGGCGATTTATGACAACAAGAAATTCTATGGATAACAACCACAAACTCTATACCCCCATGTTCTTTTTGTGTTTTTTTTACAATTTTTTAATGGGGTTTATCTTTTCCAACAATATTTTTTATCCGCTCTACGTTGAAAACGCTGGCGGCGGCCCCAACACCATCGGCCAATTCATGGCGATCTTTTTCCTCGCAGCCATTATTGGACGTCCTTTGGTGGGCATGCTGCTCGACCGGTACGGCCCCAAATTGGTTATGGTCATTGGGGTCTTATGCATGACTCTCCCCTGTATTGGTTTTTACTTTATGATACAGGATGGGCTTCCACTACTGTCGTGGATCATTCGTTTCGTTCAAGGTTTTGGATGGGCCTGTCATCTCTCCGCTTATCTCACGATGGCCGCCGGTTTGGCTCCACCCGGCCGGAAAAACGAAGCCGTATCCATGTACAGCCTTTCAGGATTGGCCGCCAACCCGGTCGGACCTTTTATCGGTGAGAAGTTAATCGAATATTATGGATTGGGTGTTTTTTTTGTCATGCTAACAATCTTGGGAGGCATCGCGTTGGTGATCATATCCAATGTGCGCGCCCCCAAAGAAGAAACCAACAATCCGTTTTTGAACTTTTCCGGGATCGCCAAAATCTGCATGGCTCCTCAGTTTGTTTTGATCTTTTTCATGGCATTGTGTTTCGCTGCAAGTTATTCCAGCATTGCCTCTTTCTTAACTCCTATTGCCATTCAGCGTGATATATCTTCGTTCTCTTTGTTTTTCACTGGATTCGGCCTAAGTGGGATCGCCATTCGCTTAATTGGGAGCCATTGGGGCGACCGGTATGGTTTTGTTCCTGTTTTGATTCCTTCTTTTTTGTTATACGGCACTGGATTGGTGTTTTTGCATGCCAGCAATTCTTTGTCAGTCGTGATACTAGCGGGTGCTGTGTGTGGCGTGGCGCATGGATTGGCTTTCCCATTGCTCACTTCAATTAGCGACACTTTCGCGCCCGCGAATCTACGTGGAACCGCCATTGCTCTTACCACCGGAATGATGGATGTGGGCAACGCATTCACTGCGTTTATTTTGGGTTGGATTGGGGATATTTACGGATATCAGTATCTTTTTTTAATTGCGGCAAGTGCCCCATTTTTTGCTTTTGTCGTGTTACAACTGATTGGCGGCATGTTGCGGCAAGAAGAAGTGGCGACCACATAACGAGGAAGTTTCACTAACACAATCATTTACATTTCAATGATACCCCCAATCATATTTTAATTTTGGGTAAGAGAAAATTCGGTCAGATAGTCCCCAGCAATACGGTCCAACATTTCGTTGGGAATCTTTAGTGGCTGTTCATTAAACATACAGTAATCATGAATCTGGTCGGTTATATCGCGAGCATCACATGCGCGCATAGGACGTTTGGTGGCGCGATAATATTTTTCCACCAGTGTTTCCAAATAATCCAAATCCACTTCCATATCCTTTTTTTCGCACTCTTTGGCAAAAATAGAACGATAGACTTCAAAAGAAGGTTCACCAATGAAAATTTTGTATCGAATTCGCCGTAAAAAGGCTTCGTCCACCAAATCTTTTGGATTCAGATTTGTCGCAAAGACCACCAATTGTTCAAAGGGGATGGAAAATTTTTTGCCGGTATGCAGCGTCAGATAATCCAGTCTTTCTTCAAGAGGTACAATCCACCGGTTGAGCAGGTCTTTGGGGCGTCCCAATTGACGGCCAAAATCGTCGATAATCAATACGCCGCCATTGGCTTTCATTTGCAATGGGGCTTCATAATATTTGGTGCTCGGATTGAATTTTAAATCCAGCATATCAAGCGTCAATTCACCACCTACCACAACAGCAGGCCGTTTGCAAACCACCCAACGCTTATCGTATGAATCTGTTTGAAATACAGACGATTGATATTCCGGCGAATTTGGTTCGACATTCTCGTGGTGAACCATATCGTAAATACGTATTACAGAACCTCCCACCAACACAGCATGGGGTATGGCAAAAGGATTGCCGTATTGATCCAGAAACTCTGCAAATTTCTTTGCCATAAATGTTTTTCCGGTTCCAGGCGGTCCATATAAAAAGCACGATTTTCCAGAACA
This sequence comes from uncultured bacterium, assembly GCA_964516245.1. Taxonomy (GTDB): domain Bacteria; phylum Hinthialibacterota; class Hinthialibacteria; order Hinthialibacterales; family Hinthialibacteraceae; genus CAZEZQ01. Next base: position 2,273 of record CAZEZQ010000206.1, read on the forward strand.
GATTGCCGGTCCCGCTTTAGAAAAGAGAGCTTCGTCTACAACGTAATTTTTCCACGCTTCCCGAAGCAACGCTTCATTCGCGGGAACATTTTTTACACTTTTATGACAGATATACATCCAATACTGATCCAAAGGCACTGGCGCCGGACCGCTATAGGAATCCTGCTCCAACAAATCCCTGGCATAATTCATCCCCCGTTCAGAAAGGCCAAAACGGTCGTTTGAATTGCCGAGTCCCTGCCCTCCCCGTTTTTCTGCATATTTCCGGTCCAATAAATCATCCAACAAAGAATCAATTAATATGAAAGGGATGGCTACAGATTTGGCAATCTCCAAACCACTTAATACCCCTTTTGAATACAGGTGTTTCATCATGAGACGGGAAACAAAAGAAGTACTTAATCCCAATTCATTCCAATTGCCAGGGGCCGATGGAGCGAGGGGATTATTGGTTGGCGGGTTCTGCTCTATGGATTGAGTGAATGCTTGCTTCTTTTCGAGTTGTTCTTTATAGACAGCAGAAATACTCATTGCTAATCCCCACTTTCTCCTCCACCCAATCCTGGTATGTCTACGGAGGATTGCGACTGATCAGACTCTTCACCCCGGCTTTTATACCGTTCATACACACGGGTGGCCTCACTCCCTGTCATCCCATCTCCTTGATCGTACATGGAAACAATAACCCGCCTGTTCTGAGCCTGGCCATCATCCGTCCAATTGGTGTCAGACGGACGAGTTTCACCAAAACTGCGAATCAACATTCGTTCTTCCCATACTCCTGCGCTTTTTAGATAATCGGCAACTTGAATGGCTCGCTTGTATCCTAATTTTTTGTTGTACTCATCGGTGTTGTTATGATCTGCGTGTCCAGCAATCATCACTTGCCCGGTTCGCTGATTGATCGTAGAGACCATCTCTTGCAGTTTTGTTTTGCTTTTTGAGGTCAATTCATCTTTGTCATACTCAAAATACACTTCGCCAATAACATGATCAGCCCGCCAGGCGGCGGCGATCATATCATCAAAAGGTTTGTTTACACTTTCACCTATATCTTTGGCAGGCCTCCAAATCGCATATTCATCACTGGTTTGGCACCCCATAAGAAATAGTGGAATTAAGAAGAAATGAATTTTTCGCATGGTATTTACCTCACATTGGGTGTTTCATAAATTCATCTAAGATTTTAATAATCGCCGGTCCTGCCAACACAACAAAAATCGCGGGAAAGATAAAAAATACGAGTGGAAAAATCAGTTTCACTGTGGTTTTGGCCGCCAGTTCTTCGGCGCGCTGGCGGCGGCGGGTACGCATATCATCTGAATGGACGCGCAAGGTTTGCGCCAAACTGGTGCCAAAACGGTCGGCTTGTATCAGTACCGCCACCAGAGATTTCAAATCCAATACCCCGGTTCGTTCACCCAAATCACGCAAAGCTTCATGGCGTGGCTGCCCCATACGAACGCTGGCACAAGTTAAATTGAGCTCTCCACTCAATGTCGGATTGCTCATATGAAACTCTTCGCTTACTTTTTGCAATGCCGAATCCAATCCCAAACCGGCTTCGATGCAGACAACAAGCAAATCCAAAGCATCCGGCAAACCACAAAAAATGTGTTCATGCCGTACCCGTTTGCGCCACCATAAAAAGATCTCGGGAATAAGCATACCAATCAATACGGAAATCACACATATGAACATGGTGTGCATCCAAAGAAGAGGATAAAACATACACACAGAATAAGTTATGATTGGAAGCGTTATTATTAAAAATATCTTGACTCCCCAAAACGTAAAATACGCTTGATCACTGTAATATCCAGCCATTGTTAGCCGTTTTTTGCTCTCACTGCGTTTTATTTCGTCAGCCGGTGCGACATGGTGCCCCAGCGCCGCCATCATTCCACTTTGATCTTCTTGTTGAATGACATTCAATTCTTGTTGAATCTGGCGCTTTTTGGGATTCACATCCTGTATTTGTTCCAGACGGGTATCAAGAGGGTGTTTGATTGCCCCAAACAAACCTGCAATGCCCCATACACCCAAAAAACCGACTATAAAAACAAGCACTCCGATGATTACCGCCATAATTACACCTTGATATTGACAATTTTTCGTATGACTAACATGCCGATTATTTGCATAATACCGGCAAACCACATCATGTTTTGACCGCGTTCTTCGGTTAGAAGAAGCATGACGTAATCTCGATTCAATGTAAGAAGGACAAAAAAGACGAATACTGGCAAAGCGCACAATACCCATCCAGACAGCCGCCCTTCTGCTGTTAACGCTTTTACCTGTCCCAACACTTTAAACCGTTCGCGGATCACTTTGGCCAGGTTGTCCAAAATCTCCGCCAAATCTCCACCGGTTTGGCTGTGAATCATAATCGACAATACAAAAAAACGCAGATCCATCAGCGGCACTCGCTGGGTCATGGATTTTAACGCTTCATCCACCGGTATACCCATTTGCTGCTGATGAAATACTTGTCCGAATTCTGTCCCGATCGGGTCGGGCAATTCAGTGTAAACCATGTAAATTCCCATAGAGAATGGATGGCCGGCACGCAGCGAACGTCCAATCACCTCCAATGCCTGGGCCAAATGCGCTTCAAATTTTTTGATTCGTTGGCTGCGTTTCCATACAACAAATAAATAAAAACCCAAAAAGGTGATTGTTGCAGTACCCACCGCATAGATGATTTGGTGAGACCACAACCACCCGCCACACCCGACTGCAGTGGCCACCGAAAAATTGATGATAAACCATTTTCCCATAGAAATAGTCATTCCCGCTTGGGCGAATAACAAAGGCAAATTTAATAATGGAGGAAATTCAGAAAACAGATCGTACTTCCCCCAGTCGTTTTCTTTTTTTAACAATGCCAACTGTTGATCTTGTGATATCGATGAAAAATGAGGATGAATGCTTTCAAATCGTTTTTTGACTTTCACGCTTTCAGAATTCAACACGCCTTGCACCAATAAAGCCACTGCCACAATACAAACCGTCGTGGTAACAAACACAACACTGATCAATAACATTTCATTCATGACTAGTCTCCCACTCGCAATTTCACACCGGGTTTAAATACATCTGGTGATATACGGATGCCTGCGGCTTCCAACCGGTTCATACAACGTGGGCGAACACCGGTTGAAACGTAGGCTCCATGAACTTTCCCTTCCGAATCCACACTTTCTTGTTTGAATTTCAAAATTTCCTGCATGGTAACCACTTCCCCTTCCATTCCTACAATTTCACTAATGGCAAGCAATTTTCTTGTACCATCGGTCATCCGGGTGGTTTGGACGATCAAATGCACAGCGGAACTGATTTGCTGCCGTACGACACGCAGGGGGAGCTCAATACCGCTCATCGAAACCATGGTTTCCACACGAGACATGGCATCCCGTGGCGTGTTCGCGTGTATGGTAGTCAACGAGCCTTCGTGACCGGTATTCATAGCCTGTAGCATATCGAGCGCTTCAGCCCCCCGGACCTCGCCTAAGATTATGCGGTCTGGACGCATACGAAGCGTGTTGTATAACAGTTCACGTTGAGTAATTTCGCCATGCCCTTCAATATTGGGGGGGCGGGTTTCTAGCCGCACAACATGAGGCTGTTGCAAGAGCAATTCTGCAGAGTCTTCAATTGTGATTATCCGTTCATCCCTGGGAATGAACGAAGTCAAAATATTCAATAAGGTGGTTTTCCCAGAACCCGTCCCTCCGGAAATCAGGATATTCAGTTTGGCGCGCACAGCGCCTTCCAGAAATTCCACCATTTCCGGGATGATCGAACCACGTTCCAGCAAATTGTCTAGAGTGAAGGGATTCACACCAAAACGGCGAATCGACATAGCCGGCCCACTAATGGCGAGTGGGGGGATGATTGCATTGACACGCGAACCATCCGGCAGCCGGGCATCCACCATCGGCATGGTTTCATCCACACGGCGGCCGATTCGCGAAACCACCCGGTCAATAATCTGCAAAAGATGCTTGTCATCCCGAAATTTGGATTCCGCCTTTTGCAGCTTGCCATTTTTTTCTATATAAATTTCTTTGTAATTGTTAATCAGAATATCGGTGATATCATGGTCTTTCAACAACGCTTCCAAGGGGCCAAATCCAAAGACTTCATCCAAAATATCTTCCGACAATGAAACCCGTTCTTGATGGCTGATTGGAGTGGGTTTCGCCGAAATCATCTCCATAACAACCGGGCGAACCTGGCTCTTGACATTTTCCTTGTTTTCTTCAGTAATTTGCCCCAGATCCAACCGGTCTATCAATTTGCGGTGAATTTCCGCGCGCAGTTCCTGAATTCGCGCGCTGCGGTCGCTGGCCCCATTGCCGGATGATTGATTGAATTTTAACGCAGAAGAATTGGTCATATTGTATCAACCCTTTAGGATAGTGCTTTGCCCGCATATTGTGTTTGAACAATCGATGGCAATTCATCACTTGACTCATTGGCTGTGCTTACCGGTTCTGTCGGTTCATTCTTTTTCCATTGGTCTACAATTTTCTTTAAATCCTTAAAGGCTTTGCTCCAACGAGAAATTTGATGCAAGGGCTGCCCTTGATTTACGGCTGACAACACCGTTTTTTCATCGTTTCGTATAAAGTTCAAATCTTTACGATGCAGAGCCTTCGCGATGCGCGCCATCGAAATTGCATTGTTCTTTCCATAGGCGTTGACAATCAATTTTATGGATTGAGCTTCCACATCCGCCTGCATAAAGCGCTGCAGTTTGCGGGATGCCATAAACACGGCAGAAAGGTCTTGTTTCAATACCAAAAACCATTCATCCACCAAATCCAAACAATCCAGCGAGCGTTCAACATCCCCTCCCATATCCAATACCACATACGAATAACGTTGTTTCAACTGGTTCAGCAATGCTTGAATATGTTCGTAGTGAAATAAATAAGGCTGGCAATCATACGGTTGGAAAATAACGCGCAACCCTTCCCCAAGTTGCTGCGTGATGCTGTCTATCAAAGCCTGATCCATGGGTTCTTCGGTTTCACTCAAATCACGGAGCGAAAAGGCCGGCTGCATATTGCAATGAACGGAAAGATCACCTTGGCCGAAATGAAAATCGATAAGAATTGTGTCATTTGTTTGGGCCAATTGATGGGCAAAATTCAAAGCAACAGTGGATACGCCGCAGCCCCCGCTGCTGCCCAAAAAAGCCACGACACGCCCTGAATTCTTCACTTCGGTGATTTCAGCTTGTTTGCGGCTCTTCAAACGGTCAAATACCGGCTGCAATTCTTCTGCATAGAGTGGCCGCTGCAAAAATTCATCCGCTCCCGAGCGAAAACACTTCAAAATCAGCTCGCTGTTATCGCCATCGCCAATCGAAATGATTTTTATACCCGGAAAACGGGTTCGAATTTTTTCTACAGTATGGATTTTTTCTTCATCCACACCAATAACGACAAATTCCGGCTGGTGGCGCTCTATAATAGAACAAGCAATAGAGTAGGTTGTGGTTTCAGACGCAATATCAACCCGCTGGGTCGCCATTAAGGCTTTTGAGGTTTTAACCAGCGTATCATGATCGCGGTCGACCACCACCAATCGAATGATATCTGATGGGTTTGAAAATTGAGAGTAACTCATCAACACTACCTTTCATGGCATCCAAATATTAGTATTAAAACGCATTTTCTGATTCAAAATTCGTTGT
>CAZEZQ010000207.1:0-7970 GCA_964516245.1 uncultured bacterium
TACCCGGTGGCCCGAAGGCCTGGATCAATACCAAGTATCCGCTCTACCGGGTCAATTGTCATAGGGGGTCCTTACGCTTCTTGCAATACTTCATCTGGAATATCAAAGTTGGCGTATACGTTTTGCACATCATCGTGCTCTTCGAGCGCGTCCATCAATTTCATTACTTGATCGGCCTGCTTGCCCTCTACTTTAATGGTGTTGGTGGGAATGCGGATTAGAGAGGCGCGGGAGATCGAATAGCCTTTTTCTTCCATCGCGCTGGAAACCGCTGCCAAATCTTCTTTTTCGGTGTAGATCAAGGCCACCCCTTCATCAAATTGCACATCGATGGCGCCCGCCTCAGCCGCCGCGTCCATGATTTCTTCTTCGTTAAGATTTTCACCTTCGATGACGATTTCGCCTCTATTGACAAACATCCAAGCCACACAACCCGATTCACCCATGTTTCCATTGTATTTGCTAAACAAATGGCGGATTTCACCAGCGGTTCGGTTTTTGTTGTCGGTTAGCACTTCAACAAATACGGCTACGCCACCAGCGCCATAGCCCTCATAAGTCATTTCTTCATAGTTCACACCAGGCAGTTCGCCTGTCCCCTTTTTGATGGCTTTTTCAATGTTGTCTTTGGGCATGTTGGCGGTGCGGGCATTGTTCACGGCGGTGCGCAAGCGGGGATTGCTATCCAAATCGCCACCACCCATGCGGGCAGCAACACTAATTTCTTTTATAAGTTTGGTGAAAATCTTGCCCCGCTGGGCATCCATCTTCGCCTTTTTGTGTTTAATCGTACTCCATTTGCTATGGCCAGACATAATGGTTATATTTTCCTTCTTTCGTAGATTCAACCGGGATGGTATACACGCCAGCCCATCGACTTTCCCTATTGTAGGATATCCCGGAGCCCAAGTTGGGTCAAAATGCAAATCATCAAATCTTGTCGGCTCTTTGAGGCGGCATCATAGTTTAATTAGCATTTTGAGTTTTGTACATAGAGAGAAATATTAACAACTCATTACCTGCGGATACCAAGACTTTCTTCGAGAAGTTGGCGTTTATAGATTTGCGCATAGAGGCCTTCATTTTTTAGAAGATCGTTATGGTTTCCACGTTCAACAATCTGTCCATCATCGAGCACAAGTATTTGGTCAGCGTTTTTTACTGTGGAAATACGATGGCTAATTACGATAGCGGTTCGTTGTTCCATCTCACTGCGCAAGCCTTGCAAAATCGCTTCTTCTGTGTCTGTATCCACAGCCGAGAGGCAATCATCCAAAATCAAAATAGGCCGGTCTAAAATCAAAGCGCGAGCGATGCCGGTGCGTTGTTTTTGGCCACCGGAAAGGGCAATGCCCCGTTCGCCGATTTCCGTATCGTATCCATGGGGGAAAGATTCCATATCGCGGTCCAATTGGGCTTGATGAGCAGCCTGTTTAACCGCTTCTCCATTTTGATCGGAAGAATGATTCATCCCAAACCGTATATTGTTTTGGATCGTATCCGAAAACAGAAACACTTCTTGAGACACATATCCAATCGAACGGCGAAGACTTGCCATAGAGATGTCGTTGATGTCTATTCCATCGAAGAAAATATGGCCGCGGGGCAGTTTATACAAATGCAATAGCAAGTTTACGATGGTGGTTTTGCCGCAGCCGGTAGGGCCAATGATGGCCATGGTTTCTCCCGGTTTGACATGAAAGGAGATATTGTGCAAGATGGCCGGTGAATCGTGATTGTATGCGAAGGTCAAATTGCGCACCTCAATATCCCCTTTCAGGTGGGGGATATCATGCGCTTCGTCTCCCAATAGCACCTCCGGTGGCGTGGCGAGTATGGAATGCACCCGTTTCCATGAAGCGACCCCCCGGTGAATGACGTTTATGATCCATCCCAGCGCGATAATGGGCCAAATTAACATTTGATAATAAAAGGCGAATTGCACCAGTTCACCCAGTGAAAAACCTTGGTCTTGAATCACTTGCAGGCCGCCGCGCCAGAGAATGATTATGATGCCCACTCCACCGATGAATTTCAAAAAAGGGAAAAGCCGCCCTCGCAGTTTGATCTGTTCGATGTTGCGTTCCATATATTTTTCATTCAATTGCCGAAACCGTTCCAATTCGGCTTCTTCTTGGCAATAAGCCTTGATGACTCGTATGCCAGAAAGATTTTCTTGCACCTTCGCAGTCATTTCCGAATAAAGGTCTTGGGCCTCTTTGTAGATTTTGTGAAGAATGCGGGTGTTCCAGTTAACATAAATCAACAATATTGCCGTCGGGATCAAAAGGGTAAGAGTAAGGCTGATGCTGATGGTAAACATAGCGATGAAAGCCAATATGGTGAGCAGGATGGTCTGGCCGGGATACATAATGCCCGGACCGACCAGCAAACGTACGGACTCGATATCGCTGGCAAAACGGGTTACGAGATCGCCGGTTTTGTGTTGATGATAAAATCGCGGGGTTAGGCGTTGGATATGAAAAAAAAGATCGTTGCGCAATTGGCGTTCGACTTCCCGTGAGGCCCCGATGATCAGCCAACGGGCCAAAAAGAGAAAAATTGCCGCCAAAAATGCCAAGCCGAATATGCTTAAACTATGTTGAAACAGTTGGCTCTCGTTGTATATCTCTGCGGCAAACCCGCCTTCCTGCCTAGCGGCGTTGGCTTGTTCGATGCCATTAATCGCAAATTTGATGAACATGGGCACTTGAATGCTGGTATAACTCATGGCGATGAGCATGATCACTCCCAAAATATTGCGCCAAGCGACCGGCCGGAGATATTTTAACAAAGCGATGAACACATTTTCTGATGGACGTATAAAACCGTTATTCTGCATTAGCACCAAAACCTTTTGGAAAAAAACTCTGTTCTAAATTCATTATAAAATTAGGGAAATAGATGAATTTGTATTTATATCTTCTCAGTATACTTTCGAGATTGGAGAGAACCAATGAGGCTCAATTAAATGGCATCTGTCTGCCAATAGAGAAATTCGCAGGCATCGGCTTTTTCTTGAATTGAGTCAAAGAGAGATTCATTCAAATCACACCACATGAAATATAGAAATTCATTTTCTTGCAAATGAAAACTATGGCGTTGAAAGAAATCACAAAAGACCGGATGTTGACGAAAAAAGCCGGAAAGGGTGTCGCATTGAAGTTCTTTCGCTTTTTGCGCCATAGCATGCAAAAGCCGTTTGACTGTTTCGTCTGAATCGTCTGCAATCCCGATTTCAGTAATGGTGAGCACCGGTTGGTCTTTTTTGTATTGAGAAGCGAAAAAGTAACCGATAATCTGGCCATGATGCAATACCATGACCGGCAAATGCAACAGCCAAGTGGGGCGCATGTGCCAGTAGTCCAAATTGCGGCGCAGCGTTCCATTCACTTGAGTTTGCAGTGCGCTATACATGGCATGCAGCACTGGATAATCGTCGGCCAGCATAATTCGTGATTCATACGATGGCGGCTCGGCTTGTAAGGCATCGACAGAAATGCTGAACTCGCGCTGGCGCAGGGTTTTCCAGCCCAATTTTTGGTAAAAAGGGTGAATGCCGGTAAATAAAATCGCACCTTGCATTCCTACACGGCGCATACGCTGCATGGCTTCTTGCATTAATGCTGTGGCATACCCCCGGCCACGGGCTTCTTGACAAGTGGCCACACTGCCAATGCCACCGACGCGGACCGGTTGGTTTTCGTAGATAATTGTCCGGTCAAAGATTTGCACATGGGCTTGAAATTCACCGTCATTTTCCACCACTAGGGTGAAATCTGGATGAAACCAGGGGTCATTCAAAGCAATAGATTCAAAAAAATCGATGGGCACAGTTGGAAAGGCATCTTGCAATACCAGCAAAATGCGTTTGTATTCTTTGGCCCCGCCGATTCGAAGAAACGCTCCATCCGGCAATGTTGTGATAATGGATGTGTTTTGGTTCATTGAGGATAATAAATTCTAGAGGTTTGGTAATGAGGGTTTGCGAAAAACCCTTCTTTTCGGCTTTTGGAAACCGCCAATGATTCCACCGTGGTTTGAATTTCGGGTTGTTGGACCTTCTGAAATTGAAGATCCCAAAAAATTCCACGCTGCAACGATTGAGGGCGGTGGTCCGGTTCTAACAATTCACGGAGCGCCTGTAAGGTCGATTCGGCTTTTCCGTCGATTTTATCATTCACCAAAATGGATGCGTCGCTCTCAAAGGGAGAAGCAATTTTCGATGCATCTTGAGAAATCGTTTCAATGACCCATCGGTGTTTGTTGGGATTCACAAAATAGGCGGTTTTTTGCGCAAGAGTTTCCATTGTTTGAATCGAATCTTCTTCGGAAAGAGAAGGGAAAGATAGCTGCCAATATTCAGATCGGCGAAGAGATTTTACCGAAGGGAAGCCCAAGCGGTGTTGAATGGTATAGAGTGCGCTGCGGGCGGTGTTGTCGGGAATTTTTAATGTAACGAAAATATGGACTAAGCTCATGAGTGATTTCTATCTTAAAGCGTTAAGTTGGTTACGGTTATTTCGACAAACTCAATTTCAAGCGAATGTATTTTTTAAGTAAAATTTTAAATTTTTCTCTTCCCCTATTTTAATGGATGCTATACTTTTCAAAAAGTGCTGTTTGACGGTACAATATATTTATAGAAGTATTAAGGGGTTGACATTTTGAAAAGACACCCGATAAACTTCTAAACAGTTAATACGTCTTAAAGTTGAAATGGGGTTTCAGGTTGCGTGCCTAAAGAAAGAGGTTGTATATGTATTTGTCAGTTTCTTCTTATAGTTGGATGCCTTCATCATTTTTGTCGAAATTGAATTTGATTCATGATGCAGGTATCGAATCCATAGAAATATTTTGCTCTCCCCGCCATTTGGATATCACCAATCCAGAGCAAGTGCAGCAAGCGGGAATGCGCATACGTGATTTGGGATTTCGAAATGTCACGATGCATGCTCCTGTCGTGGTGGGAGATTTATCGAATCCTGATGAAGCAAGCCGAGAAGAAACCGTTTTGAATTGCCAAAAAACACTGGATGCCGCGATGTTAATGGGCGCTCATGTGGTCACCTTTCATCCTTCCAGTATCGAGGGTGAAATGTCCCAAGCGCAAGAACGGTATTCTTCATTATCCGAAACATTGCGTGATCTGAGCGGATACGCGGAAGATCGTGAAATTCAAATTGCCATAGAAAATCTGCCGGATCCGTTCTTTGGCAGCCAGCCCAAAGAATTGGCCGAAACCATAAAATCTTTACGCTTGCCCAATGTGGGTGTATGTCTCGATATTGGCCATGCGTTTGTAGGCAAACAGTTGCCTGAAGTGTTACCCAATTTAGGGGATTATATTTATTCAGTACACGCCAGTGACAATCGGGGCCGGGTCGATGAACATCTAACCCCAGGACACGGCATTGTGCCGTGGGATGTAATTATTTCCGGTTTGCGTGACAATAACTATCAGGGCCCATTTATTATTGAAATACGCGACAATCGCGCCATGGAGCAATGGTTGGATGACATCGTGAATTTCGCGGATCAATTCGGGCTTAGTGGAGTCGGACAATTGTCCCATTAAACAATTCTCCACCCACCCATTTTTCAGACTATGATTACCGGTTTATGCGCCGGGCAATCGAGCTTGCCTGGCGGGGCCGGTATACCACCTCGCCTAACCCACGGGTAGGGTGTGTCATTACCCAAACAAATCCCCCTTCGCCCCCCCAAATCATTGGTGAAGGGTATCATCTCCGCAAAGGCCTCCCCCATGCTGAGCGCGAAGCGCTTGAGGCATGCTCTGAGTCTCCTGAGGGCGCAGCCCTGTATGTTAATTTAGAGCCTTGCTGCCATACGGGAGCCACCCCCCCTTGCACCGAAGCCATTCTCGAAGCTGGGATCGCCCGGGTGGTGATCGCCGCGCGTGATCCTTTTGAATCCGTAAAAGGCAAAAGCGTGGAATTATTGCGCCAGCAAAACATCCAAGTGGATGTTGGATTGCTTGAAGAAGAAGCCCGTTATTTGAACCGTTTTTTTTTCCATCGCCACGAAGCCGGATTGCCCTGGGTGATTTTAAAATGCGCCATGTCGCTGGATGGAAAACTATGTACGGCTGCTGGTGAATCCAAATGGATTACCGGTGAAGAAGCTCGTGAACACGTCCATGAACATCGTGCGGAGGCCGATGCGGTCATGGCGGGGATAGGAACTGTATTGAAAGACGATCCATCACTCACGGCCCGGCCCGCTGCATTGAAAATAGATGAATTTATGGCTCCAAACCGGGTGATTATGGATTCGAATTTGCGTATTCCATTCGATGCCAAAGTTTTTTCACTATTGCATGAGTCAAATTTGTGGATATTTTGTGGAGATAGTGTGGATAATGAAAAACGGAGAAAGTTAGAAGACATGGGGGCGAATGTGTATCCCATTCAACACGGCCGAAATGGATTGAATTTGCTTGCTATTTTGCAAACTTTGGCTGAAAAGAACTGCTTGTCTGTATTCATTGAGGGTGGCCCGAAAATTCACACCTCGTTTTTGACACAAAACCTTGTCAATGAAATAATGATTTATGCAGCCCCTGTTTTGATTGGAGGGGATCAAGCCCCCACATTTTTTGAGGGAGAAGGTATTAATAAGTTATCTAATGCGTTTCGATTGCAAAAGGTTGAGCGAGTTGAATTGGGGGTAGATACGTTGATTCGAGGGATATTGAATTGGCGTTTGGAATAACAAATTTTTAACGGAATATCCCTTCAAAAGCACAACCTCAAATTTACTTTTCAGTTATCATTATTTTCATTGGGTTTGAGTATAATATTTGTTACTCAAAGTGAGGGATCCACTATGTTCACTGGTATCATACAAGAAGTCGGCAAAATAGAATCGATTAAATTTCACGGATCAAGCGCCTGGCTTTCAATCCATGCCCCCATGATATGCCAGGATGCCCAACTGGGAGACAGCATTTGCAGCAATGGCGTTTGTTTGACGGTCGCCCAATTGTCTTCCCCCTATTTTTGGGCTGATTTGTCCAGTGAAACATTGAACCGCTCAACTTTAATCAACGCCAAAGTTGGGGATGAAGTGAATCTGGAACCCTCATTGAGGCCAACGGACCGCATGGGCGGGCATATCGTAAATGGCCATGTGGATGGTGTCGGATATATCGAATCATTAACAGAAGATGGTGAATCTTGGAAGTTGGTGGTTCATTATCCGGATACGATTGCGAGATTTATCGCTGAAAAAGGCTCATTGTCGGTGGATGGCATAAGCCTTACGGTTACAGACACCGATAATGAAAGAGCCGGATTCGCCATTGTGCCTTTTACCATCGAACACACCAATCTTCGCAGCAAAGGTTCTGGTGATCCAGTGAATCTAGAGGTGGATGTGATTGCCCGTTACATCGAACGCCTTTTGACAAGCCCAGCTGAAGGCCGCAGCACTGGCCTCTCTTGGGATAAACTGCGACAATATGGTTATATAAATGAATAGGAAAAACTCCCATGTTAATCAGCATTGAAGAAGCTCTGTCCCGCCTGAGGGAAGGCAAAATGGTTATTGTGGTTGATGATGCCGACCGCGAGAACGAAGGCGACCTGATTGCCCCCGCCAACTCGATTTCTGCCGAACAGGTAAATTTTATTGTCGGCCAGGCGCGTGGATTGCTCTGTGTTTCGATGGAAACCGATTGGGCCGAGCGCCTTCGCTTGAACCCAATGGTCAGCGAAAACACTTCACTGCACAAAACCAATTTCACGGTGAGCGTAGATGCGCTTGAAGGTGTTACAACCGGCATCACCGCCCAAGACCGGGCCAGAACCATCCGCCTGTTGGCCAACCCCAATTCCACCCCTGAGCAATTCGGCCGCCCGGGCCATGTGTTTCCACTGGTGGCCAAAGACGGCGGTGTATTACGCCGGGCCGGACATACCGAGGCGGCGGTCGACATTTCGCGCCTT
>CAZEZQ010000208.1:0-7969 GCA_964516245.1 uncultured bacterium
ATGCACATGGCGCTCAACCGGCCCAAGCAACTCTACCATTATGAAACCCAAGACCGCTTTCGCCTGGCGGCCGCCTATGCCTACGGCTTTAGCAGAAACCACCCCTTTGTGGATGGCAACAAACGCATTGCCTTTGTAAGCGCCTATACCTTCTTGAGAATCAACGGGTATCACCTCTCACCCCCGGAAGATGAAATTATTAAAACCATTATGAGCCTGGCATCTGGGGAGTTGAAAGAAGAGGAATTGGTGGAGTGGGTTAGAAAATACTCTACGAAGATTTAAACGTATTGCTGCTAAAACATCGGTCTTTCTCATTGGTGCAAATCCCATCTTAGTACATTGGCTTCATCTCGAACCTTTATCACATGGATTTGATGATGACTGTCAGTAATAAATGCCATTTCGTCATGAAATAAAAATTGTGGATTGATATTTTCCTGGCCGAATCTCAACTCGCCTATCAAAGATGAAATTCCTTATTTGCAATATAATACAACTACTTCGTAATGACACATATTTTTGACTCATTTAACGGTTTTACCTCTCACGGCTGCGTGCTACAGTAAGAGAAGGTTTGAAAACGGTCTGAGATTTGCACGATTTTTGAGTTTATAGAAGACAAAAATACTATTTTGGGTCAATATGGCGCAAAAAAAGGGTAGGATATGGCCAGAATGGCAGACAAAAGGGATTATTACGAAGTATTAGGGCTTGACCGGAATGCGAGTAAAGAGCAGATCAAGAAGGCTTATCGCAAGATGGCTCTAAAATATCATCCAGACCGCAACCCGGATGATAAAGATGCTGAAAATTTGTTCAAAGAAGCCACAGAAGCCTATGAAGTGTTAAGTGACGACCAAAAGCGTAAGCAGTATGATCAATTTGGACACGCTGGTGTCGGGGCGGGAGGCTTCGGTGGTGGTTTCGACTTTTCGCAAAGTCATGCCTTTCGCGATTTCCAGGATATTTTTGGCGGTTTTGGTGATATCTTTGAAGAATTTTTCGGCGGCGGTGGCGGCCGCCGGGGAGGCGGCAGCCGCGCACGGCGGGGCGATTCGCTTCGGTACGATCTGGAAATCTCGCTTGATGAAGCTTACAACGGTTCTGAGCATGAAATCAAAGTTCCCCGGCAGGAAAAATGCGATACGTGCGAGGGTTCAGGCTGCGCCAAAGGGTACTCGCCTGAAACCTGCCCTCAATGCGGCGGGGCCGGCCAGGTTCATATGACCCAAGGTTTCTTTAGCATTTCACGCCCCTGCAACCGATGCGGCGGCGCTGGCCAGGTGATCAAACATCCATGCGTGGCCTGCCATGGAACCGGCCGCAACATGAAAGAACGCACGGTGAAAGTGAAAATTCCGGCCGGAGCCATCACGGGTTTAAAACTCAAAGTGGCCGGTGAAGGCGAAGCGGGCTATAACGGTGGCCCGCCGGGCGATTTGTTTATCGTGATTTCCGTTCGACCGCACCCCATTTTCGACCGTGAGGGAGAAGACCTGATTTGCGAGGTCCCCATTTCGATTAGCCAGGCGGCTTTGGGCGCTGAGATCAATGTGCCCACGCTCAGTGAAAAAGTGAAGATGAAGATTCCCGCCGGAACGCAAACTGGTAAGGTGTTTCGATTATCGGGCAAAGGTATGCCCAGCCTGCGCGGATACGGCCAGGGAGACATGCTGGTTCGGGTTGTGGTTGAAACCCCCACCCGGCTAAACGGCAAACAACGCGAACTCTTGGAAGAATTCGCCCGCATTAGCGGCGAAGAAACCAACCCGCAATCCAACTCGTTCTTTGATAAAGTCAAACAGGTGTTTGGTGCCTGATTTGTGAAGGGAGACATGCCATGAAAACTGCATACGAATTGGCAATGGAACGTTTGGAAAAAGAAAATCCGTCCGGCCCTCCGTTGACGGATGAGCAAAAACAAGCCTTGGCCGAAGCTGATCAATCGTGCGAAGCCAGAATCGCCGAAAAGAAAATCCTTGCCGAGCAAGAGATGCAGAGCGCAGGAGACCCGCAAGCGATTCGTGAGATTCAAGACCGCCTGCAAGAAGACATTCGCCATTTGGAACAACAGCGTGATGAGAAGAAAGAAGCCATCCGCAAAGGCAATGCCTAATCGTAGTACAAACGCCTTTCAGATCACATCACAAACGTTTATTTTCTTATTCAATTTTATGTCGTAGGGGCACGTTGCAGCGTGCCCCTACATCTCAAGCCGCAACCGTTTATTCTATTCTAAAATTTCAATGGCTATAGAACATGAAGGAGGGGTATTGCGTGGATAAAGTATTTCAAGGCCAATGGGGATTAATTCTCGGCGCATCCAGTGGATTTGGGTTGGCGGCAGCCAAAGCGCTAGCGGCTCGCGGGATGAACATTTTCGGCGTGCACTTCGACCGGCGCTCGGCTATGGAAAAAATCAATCAGGAAATCGCAGCAATGAAAAGCCAGGGTGTGGAAGTCGAGTATTTTAATTCCAACGCCGCTGATGCCGAAAAGCGCCAAACCACACTGGCAGCCATTCAAGAAAAAACCGGAGGCAAACCGCTAAAAGTGCTGCTGCATAGTGTGGCCTTCGGCACTTTAAAACCCTATTACACCGATACCCCGGACAGCCAACTCACCCAAAAACAGATGGAGATGACGCTGGATGTAATGGCCAACAGCCTGGTCTATTGGGCGCAGGATTTGGCCAACAGCGGGCTTCTGGGAAAAGACTCGCGCATCTATGCCATGACCAGTTCCGGTTCCAAACACGTGTGGGCCAACTACGGCGCGGTTTCGGCCGCCAAAGCCGCGCTCGAAGCGCACATCCGCCAGTTGGCGGTTGAGATGGCCCCGCTTGGAATCAAAGCCAACGCCATCTGCGCCGGAGTGACCGACACCCCCGCCCTGCGCAAGATCCCCCGCCATGAAAACATGGTAGAAGAAGCCACCCGCCGCAACCCTTCCGGCCGTTTGACCACCCCCGAAGATGTGGCCAACGCCATCTGCGCCCTCACCTTGCCCGAAACGGCATGGATCACGGGAAATGTGATTTATGCAGACGGAGGTGAGGAAATTGCGGGGTAGGATATTCATTGAACAATTTTACCAGTCGTTCTTATACCCTTTTATGAGTTTGAAAATGAACTTGTCAAGGCGATATTTGTATCTTTTTTTGTATCTATGTATACAATTAACACCTCTTTGTGTTTATGCAGATATTGAATTTCAGTCGGTTTTTATTCGCGATTCGAAGATTGCCGATCTGCAACAAAAAATTGAAGATAAAATCGAGCCCACTTATTCAGCGTATCTCGAAGTGAAACAGATTGCGGATAAAAACTTAAACCGTAAAGCCTCTGTGCCCGAACATTGGCATATCCCCGGTTATTATCGAGATGCGAAGGGGCATACCCAATCGAAGGCGGTTTTGCAGAATGACGCCAACATTTCTTATCAACTGGCTTTGGTGTATCGAATCACCGGTGATGAAAAGTATGCGGAAACAGCGGCTCGATTGGCTTATAGCTGGGCCACTGGCATTGAGAGTATGAGCCAAAAAGATGATTCAACCCTTTCGTTTAGTTACCACTTCCCTGCCATGATCTTTGCTGCTGATTTGATTCGTGAGTCGCAGCATTGGCCCCGCGATACCGAGCAAGCCTTTCACACATTTCTTCGCAACCGGGCATTGCCGATGAACACCATGAATCGCAATAACAATTGGGGCAATTGGGGATTGGTACTGGTGATGTCGATTGCCGCCTATCTTGAAGACGATGCCTTGTTTGAACGAGGGGTTGAACGTTGGAAGCATTTCATCGAATCTCAGATCGCCGACGACGGGCACATGCCCCACGAAGTGCGCCGCAGCGGGGGCCAACGCGGAATATGGTATACTCACTTTGCATTATTTCCCCAAACCATCGCAGCTGAAATCGCGCGGGTAAACGGGGTGAATCTTTGCCCTTATGAATCTCCCAATGGCCGCAATCTAAAAATGGCTTATGAACTTGTGGCCAAGTGGGCCGACAAGACCGAAACCTTCCCCTATTTGAAAGACCCCTCGAAAGAACTCCTTGGGACCGAATATGTTTCCTACTTTGAAATTCTCTATCCCCGCTGGCCCAATCCACATGCCAAAAACCTGCTGCAGCGCTTGCGCCCCCTATCGGCACGGCACTCAGCACCGGCGTTGACATTGACACATGGTGCGAAGTTGGATTAAGGTTATTTCCCTCTCTATTTTCTTAAACTGACCTCAATTTCAGGAAATCTTGCGCCAGAATCAAGCATTTTAAGAAGCGCTTGATACGCTGCATTTTGAGAAATGGAATTCATTTCAAGTAATTTATCTAATACCCATAATGATCAATGAATTTGCATTTGTGTGTTTGATGATTCAATAATTTATCCTATGATGTCTTAAATTCGAACAGAGAAAACGAAATTTTATATTCGATGAAATCCAAACTCATGCAAACACTACTCATCATCATCCTTGTGCCCGCTGGCCTTTATCTGTTTTTTCGTTGGTTTGAACGGACGAATGTGTGGATCCCGCGTTCGACTTTTGTTGCCCAGCCCGCTACGGTGGGGTTGAAGCATGAAGATGTTTATTTCGAAACCTCAGACGGTGTCCGGCTGCACGGTTGGTATATTCCAGCCAAAGAAGCTGTGGCTTCTATGCTCTTTATGCATGGCAATGGGGGCAATTTGAGCTACCGGGTTGAAAGCTTGCGCCAGTTTCATTCGATCAACCTTAATGTATTTATATTCGATTACCGCGGCTACGGCAAAAGCGGCGGCTGGTTGAGTGAACAAGGGACCTACATCGATGCCCAAGCCGCTTATGAATGGTTAAAAAACAAAACGACCGAGTTGCCCATTATTCTCTTCGGACGCTCGCTTGGTGGCGCGATAGCGGCCGATTTGGGCACAAAAGTAGAAGCGGATGCATTGATTGTTGAAAGCTGTTTTAGTTCGATCCCCGATATTGGTGCAGAGATATTTCCCATTTTGCCCGTGCGCTGGATTAGCGCCATTCAGTATGATGCCAAGAATAAAATCAAAAATGTGAACATGCCGGTACTTGTAGTGCACAGCCGTGACGACACCTTGATCCCTTATCATCATGGAAAGACGATTTATGAAAATGCGCCGGAACCCAAAAAAATGATGAATATCCAGGGCGGGCATAATGAAGGCTATTTGTTATCAGAAGAGAAATATTTGGAAGGGATACACTCGTTTTTGGATCAACATGTGTTTAAAACCGCCGCAATGGAAGAATCGTAAGGGATTCAGAATCCATATTGTTGCCAAAAATCAAAAAAACTCAGGCAAATCACCTGAGTTTTTTTTGATTTCCATTTGAAACGAATTTTAATTTCCCATGGCTTTTTCGCCATCCAGTGTGGCGGCGACTGCTTGCAAAACTGATCCAATGCGGGCGGCGTGTTGTACCGCTTCTTTACTTACGTTGCGTTTGAGCAGTTCATTCACGTGGCCTTTGATGCACATCCCGCATCCATTCACGGCTGAAACCGAGGTCGACCACAGTTCGAAATCTTCTTTGTCCACCCCTGGATTCATCATAATGTTCATGCGCAGCTTGGCGGGGAGGTTTTTGAATTCTTCATTTTCAAGCAAATGCAAAAAGCGGTAATACACATTGTTCATGGCCATGATCGAGGCCGCCCCCTTGGCCGCGCGTAACGCTTCTTCACTCAGTTTTTCTTTCGCTTCAGCATGCACCGCCGCGATTAATTCCTGGTTGCGGGTGGCTAATGCCGAGGCCAGCATGCACCCCCAAAATTGCTGTTCGCTCATACCGAACAAATCGTTGCTTAAGCTGGAGAGATTCAGTTTGATGTCTTTGGCGTATTCAGGAATTTGATTTTTCAAATCGTCTATTGACATGGTGTGTCTCCTTTGATTGGGTTTGTTTGCATTCCCCCATGGCGGCAGGTAATGAGAAGGGCGCGATTGGATGCGCCCCTCTCGCATGGTTTCATTTGGCGTTAGAAAATGTATCTTAAGAGCACCCCACCCGCCACGGCGGGCTATATCAAGATGAAACACAAAGTGTAGGGTGGGCTTTAGCCCACCAACAAAGTGTATGCATAACCATCTAGAATTTCTGAATTCGAATCAAGTGTTTCATAAGAGCTGGCATAGAATGCTTTGCCCTTGGTCATTCGAATAACTAGCAGGCGGGGACGCCTGCGCTCCAAATTCAATGGCAGGCAGGAGGCCTGCATCACAAATATACAATCACTTAAATTCCGGCGAGGGTTTCTTCGCCTTTTTCCCAATTGCAGGGGCAGAGTTCGTCGGTTTGCAAGCCATCCAGTATCCGCAATACTTCTTTGGGATTGCGGCCTACCGAGAGATCATTAATCGATACATGGCGAATGATGCCATCTGGATCAACGATATAGGTAGCACGCAAGGCTACGCCTTCAGTGTGGTGCAATATGCCCAATGCCGTACACAAATCGCGTTTGACATCAGCCAGCATGGGGAAGGGGATATCTTTCAAATCTTCGTTATCGTTGCGCCACGCAAGGTGAACAAACTGGCTGTCGGTGCTGCATCCCAAAATTTGCGCGTCGCGGTCGGCAAACTCTTGGTTCATCTTGCCAAATTCGGCAATTTCGGTTGGACAAACAAAAGTAAAATCCATCGGCCAGAAAAACACCACCAGCCATTTGCCCGGATACGAATCATTCCGGATTTTCGTGAAGGCTTTTTCGGCTTTCATTTCGCGGGAAATACAAGCGTCCAATTCAAAATTGGGGAACTGTTCTCCGATACCTAACATAATAAATACCCTTTCATACATGAGATTTGATAATTTCCAATAGTCATCATAACCAGAATTGACAATCAGTCAAATTGCTTTTTTTGAAAAGATTGATAAGATATACCTATCATGAATCCAATGGCCCCTACGCTCAAACAATTGCGTTATCTGGTGGCGCTGGCCGAACACAGAAACTTTCGCCGGGCGGCCGAAGACTGCTTCATCAGCCAGCCCGCCCTCAGCGAGCAAATCCAACAGTTAGAGTCGCTGCTCAACGTGCAACTGGTCGAACGTTCACAGCGCCAGGTGTTGATTACCACATTCGGATGGGAGATCGTCGAGCGCGCCCGCGAGATTCTTTGCGATGTTGACGATCTGGTCGATCTCGCCACCCGACGGCAGGAACTATTTTCTACTCCGATGCATATGGGTGTGATCCCCACCATTGCCCCGTATCTGCTGCCCCGAATTCTCAAGAAAATCCGCAAGGCCCATCCCCAGCTCAAGTTGTATCTTCGCGAAGAGCAAACCACCCGCCTGCTAGAGCAGTTGCGCCTGGGCAAACTTGATTTTCTCATTCTTGCCCTACCGGTGGAAGGTGCGGACATCGAATCGATTGAATTGTACAAAGAAGAATTCGTTTTGATCTCGCCCAAAAGCAATGCCCTCGCCAAAAAAAATACTGTTCGGCAAATCGATCTCGCCCAAGAACAGGTGTTGCTGCTCGAAGAAGGCCATTGCTTGCGCGACCAGGCGTTGGAATTGTGCAATTCTGCAGGGGCGCGTGAATCGCAGGAGTTTCGCGCCAGCAGTTTAAACACTTTGGTGCAAATGGTCGCGAATGGGTTGGGAATCACTCTCCTTCCATCTCTCGCTGTTGATATTGAGGTGAAAGGAAATACGACTCTGGCCGTAAATCGTTTTGCAGAACCGATACCCACCCGCACGATCGGTTTGGTATGGCGCAAACAAACCGCCCGGCGGCAGGAATTCGACATGCTGGTGAAAGCGATTCAAAAATCCATTCCCCCGTCTGTGCAGAAAATCTAACCAAAAAATATTTGAAATTTTGTAAAATCAATATCCACTGGGAGGGCGAATCTCCTGATGAGCCAAATGTGTGTGAAACCGGCTCGGCGCGAGCACGCCACGGCGCATTTGCAACCTCGCCCT
>CAZEZQ010000209.1:0-7966 GCA_964516245.1 uncultured bacterium
TATTCAACAATAGTGTCAATAACACCCGCGCCCACAGTCCGGCCGCCTTCACGAATCGCGAAACGCAACTCCTGCTCCATCGCGATTGGTGAAACCAGTTCGCCTTCGAGAACCACGTTGTCGCCGGGCATCACCATCTCAGTGCCTTCCGGCAATTTGATTGAGCCAGTCACGTCCGTCGTCCGGAAATAAAACTGGGGACGGTATCCATTAAAGAACGGGGTATGGCGGCCACCTTCTTCTTTGGTCAAAACGTATACATTGGCCTTAAATTTCGTATGCGGCGTGATGCTCTTGGGAGCGGCGATAACCTGGCCGCGCTCGATTTGATCCCGTTCCACCCCGCGCAGCAAGAGCCCGACGTTGTCGCCCGCCAAGCCTTCATCCAACTGCTTGCGGAACATTTCCACCCCAGTCACGGTGGTTTCCATCGCCTTTTCGTTCAGCCCGACGATTTCCACCTTCTCGCCCACTTTCACCTTGCCGCGCTCAACCCGTCCAGTCGCCACTGTTCCACGGCCGGTGATGGAGAACACGTCTTCAACCGCCATCAAGAAAGGCTTGTCTATGTCGCGTTCGGGTGTGGGAATGTAATCGTCCAGCGCCTTCATCAATTCCACAATTGGAGCGTTGGCGCTTTCGTCATCCGGATTTTCCATCGCTTTCAGTGCAGAGCCCCGAATCACCGGCACATCATCACCAGGAAAATCATAGGAGGATAAAAGTTCGCGAACTTCAAGTTCGACCAACTCAAGCAATTCTTCGTCGTCCACCATGTCGACCTTGTTCATAAACACCACGATATAAGGCACACCCACCTGGCGAGCCAGCAAAATGTGCTCACGGGTTTGCGGCATGGGTCCGTCTGCGGCCGAAACCACCAAAATCGCCCCATCCATCTGGGCCGCCCCGGTGATCATGTTCTTGACATAGTCGGCGTGGCCCGGGCAGTCCACGTGCGCGTAGTGGCGCGCGTCAGACTCATATTCCACGTGCGCGGTCGCAATCGTGATGCCCCGTTCTTTTTCTTCGGGCGCGTTGTCGATACTGTCAAACGAGCGAACCTCCGCATAGCCGCGCGCGTGCTGCGTTAGGGTGATCGCCGCCGTTAATGTCGTCTTCCCGTGGTCCACGTGACCGATCGTCCCCACGTTCACGTGAGGCTTCGTCCGTTCAAATTTCGCTTTCGCCATGGCCTTTTGTCCTCCAATGTACGTTTGACCGTGTATTACCAGACTCAATCAAATAAAAATTAGAAATATCCTCTAATGTTTTTCAAATGTTTCTAAACACATAAAACCGCACCTGGCCTTATTCGGTTAGGAGAATTCAAAACACAGTTCTACCGAGACCGGTGCGTAGTATTCTAAATTTTCTTTTCTAGGTGTGTCGGCTCATTCTCGGGGAGCCGGACTCAACCCATAACCCGCGACGAGGTGTTGTTGCAAATGGCTCGGAACCTCTTCGTAATGAGACAGTTGCATCGAAAATGTTGCGCGTCCCTGTGAGAGCGAGCGAAGATTCGTCGCGTAACCGAACATTTCGGAGAGTGGAACCACTCCCTTGATGATCTGGGAGCCAGCACGTTGATCCATGCCGGTGGTTCTTCCTCTTCGGGAATTCAAATTCCCTAGAATGTCGCCCATAAATTCTTCCGGACAGACAATCTCAATTTCCATGATTGGTTCGAGCAGTGTAGGCTCTGCTTTTTCCACTGCGTTCCGAAATCCAATCGAACTTGCTATTGTATAAGCTAACTCTGATGAGTCAACCTGATGAAATGAACCGCCGCAAAGTTTAGCACCAATATCCACAATGGGATAGCCCAGTAAAACCCCCGAGTGCAAATTTTCTTTAATCCCCTTCTCAATGGCGGGTATAAATTGCTTTGGGATTCGTTCGGTTGAGGCTTCGTTCACAAATTCAAAGCCTTTCCCTGTTTTTAATGGATACACTTCAAGTTGAACATGGGCAAAATGGTTTTGCCCGGCATGCTCGCGTTCGTATATTTCTTCTTCAACGGCAACGGTTTTTATCGTCTCACGATATGCCACTTGGGGTTTGCCTACATTGGCTTTAACCCCATATTCGCGCAAAATTCGATCCACGATGATTTCCAAATGCAATTCCCCCATTCCGGAGATTATGGTTTGCCCGGTTTCTTCATCATTTTTGATATGGAACGTGGGGTCTTCTTCTGCCATTTTGGCGAGTGAATCTGTAAGACGATCTTGATCGGCAACCGTTTTGGGCTCAATCGCAACTGAAATCACCGGTTCAGGAGCGACCAATGTCTCAAGAATAATAGGATTGTTCGGATCACAAAGCGTATCCCCTGTTGTCGCATGGTTCATGCCCACCGCACACGCAATGCCACCCACTTTGACTTCTTGAATTTCTTCACGTTTGTTGGCATGCATGCGCAGCAATCGCCCTACTTTTTGTTTCTTGTCTTTTGTGATGTTGTAAATCTGTTGGCCTGACTTGATCGAGCCGGAATACACTCGAAAGAAGGTCAATCGGCCATGAACGTCGTTCATCAATTTAAACGCCAAAGCGCAAAAGGGCTCTTTTTCATCGGCCTTGCGAGTAATTTCTTTCTCAGTCTTGGGATGAATGCCATGAACTGGAGGGACATCCAACGGTGAGGGGAGAAAAGCGATGACAGAATCGAGAAGACGTTGCACCCCTTTGTTTTTCAATGCCGATCCACAAAGAACCGGGATCAAGTGATGATGCAATGCCCCTTCTCGAAGCGCCTTATTCATTTCTTCAGAAGTGATTTCTTCCCCTTCCAAATATTTGGCCATGATGGTTTCGTCTACATCGGCCAACGATTCTGCAAGCGCTTCACGAGCCTGAGCGACTTGATCGTGCAATTCTTCGGGCACTTCTTTCTCGATAAAGGTTGTCCCATAGTCATCTTTTCCTTCTTCCCAATAACGAGCTGTGTTCTCGATAATATCCACCGCCCCCTGGAAAGATGACTCTTGCCCAATAGGAATTTGAATTGGAACCGGTTTTGCTCCAAGTTTCTCTTGCATTTGCTGCACAACGGCATCAAAATCAGCCCCCACTCGGTCCATTTTGTTGATAAACGCAATGCGGGGAACCTGATAGCGGTCGGCTTGGCGCCACACGGTTTCGGATTGGGGTTCGACACCCCCCACCGCACAAAAGACTACCACCGCCCCATCCAAAACCCGAAGAGAACGTTCCACTTCAATCGTGAAATCCACATGGCCGGGCGTATCAATCAAATTGATGTTGTATCCATTCCATTCACAATAGGTCGCCGCTGAAGTAATGGTGATCCCGCGCTCTTTTTCCTGCTCCATCCAATCCATTTCCGCCGCGCCATCATGCACCTCGCCAATTTTGTGAGTCCGTCCGGTGTAATAGAGGATGCGTTCAGTTGTGGTGGTCTTGCCTGCGTCAATATGAGCGGCGATTCCGATATTGCGTATATTGGAAAGTACAGGATGTTTCATAATTTAAACTGTTCTATTGCGATTTAAGCCGAATTTTTTCAAGCCCTTCTTGTTGCCATGAAGGATCAGGAAGGGTATAGAAATCTTGAAGAGTTTAATTCAAAACTGGAATGAAAAACACGCAGATCAAGAACCTGCGTGTTTTGTGATTTTACAAGGACAAAAAGAGATTACCAACGGTAATGGGCAAAGGCTTTGTTGGCTTCGGCCATACGATGAGCATCCAACTTCTTTTTAATGGCATTGCCTTGATTGTTGGCTGCATCGATGAGTTCATTGGCCAGTCGCCGCATCATACTGCGTTCGCCCCGCGAACGGGAAGCTTGAACCAGCCAGCGAATTGCCAGTGTTTGTTGGCGTTCGAAACGGACTTCGACTGGAACTTGATAGGTAGCGCCCCCTACTCGGCGGGAACGGACTTCCAATGCCGGTTTGACATTTTCAACGGCGGCGTTAAAAAGCGTCATACCTTCTTGTTTGGTCTTGTCTTCAATTTCCTTGAGTGAATTATAAAAAATCTGCTCAGCCACCGCGCGTTTGCCATCGAGCATGATCCCGTTGACAAATTTGGTGACCAAGACACTATTAAAAACCGGATCCGGTAAAATTTCACGTTTATCAGCCCGTTTTTTACGACCCATGTTTTATTTCACCACCTCACAATGGATAATGATTGATATTTTCAGATAATAATTGATTTATTCTTTTGGACGTTTGGTTCCATATTTGGAACGGCCGCGTCGCCGTTTGTCAACACCTGTGGCTTCAAGAACCCCGCGAACCACGTGGTAACGGACAGATGGTAGATCTTTTACACGGCCACCGCGTACGAGAACAATCGAGTGTTCTTGAAGATTGTGGCCTTCACCACCAATATAGGCATTGACTTCCATACCATTTGTAAGACGAACACGCGCCACCTTGCGCAAAGCCGAATTCGGCTTTTTGGGGCTCATGGTCCAAACACGTGTACAGACCCCACGGCGTTGGGGACATTGTTGCAATGCCGGCGCTTTGGTCTTTTTCTTTTTGTTTTTACGCCCTTTTTTAATCAATTGGTTGATAGTAGGCATACTTCAAACCTTCATTTTTCAATTCGTTATTGCTTTCAGGCAAAATTTAGGATGCTCTCCAGAGAGCATCCTAACTTGGTATACTCGTTTTGCTGCATTCACGAACTATCGATGATAGCGACATACAATATATACGTCAACCCTTGTTCACACTCTTGTTTACACTCGATTTGGCTGTTACTGACTGATCATGCGTTTTGAGTCAACGCAAAATCGCTTTCGAGCACCTCTTTATAATATTGCTCGTGATAACGCCAGCCGGTTCCCGCCGGAATTAAATGGCCCATTATTACATTTTCTTTCAATCCAAGTAGATGGTCGATCCGTCCACTGATTGCCGCTTGAGTCAAAACCCGTGTGGTTTCCTGGAACGAAGCGGCGGAAATAAAAGATTCCGTTCCCAATGATGCTTTGGTGATCCCCAACAAGCGAGGCTTGAATTGGGCGGGCTTACCCCCTTGCTCCATAACCCGTTCATTTTCTTTCTGAATGATATAGCGGTCTAAATCGTCATCCTGCAAAAACTTTGTATCTCCAGGGTCGGTAATGGTGACTTTGCGCATCATTTGGCGAACGATGATTTCAATATGCTTGTCATTAATGTTCACACCCTGCAAGCGATACACTTCTTGCACTTCGTTGATTAGATATTGCTGGGTTAAGCGTTCGCCCATGATTTCAAGATATTCATGAGGATCGATAGATCCATCGACCAATTTGTCACCTGTAGAGACATAATCTCCATCATTGATGATGACATGTTTGCCTGCATCGACTTCGTGGACAGTCAAAATTTCACCATCCTTATCGGTGATCAAGATCAAGCGGGTTCCACGCTTCCGTTTCTTTTCCAATTTGCTTTCGATCTCTTCGTCGATTTCGTCGTGTTTGGGCAGTTTGACCCAGCCATCCACTTTCGTAATGATAGCCAATTCACGCTGCTTGGGCCGTCTCGCCTCAAAAAGTTCTTCGACTCGGGGCAATCCACCTGTCACGTCTCGAGATTTAAAGGTCTCGCGGGGAATCTTCGCCAATATATCACCCGGTTTGATTTCATCATTATCATTCATCACGATATGAGCACCGGATGGCAGCGGATGGTATTCAGGTTGTTTGCCTTTCTTCTGAATCACTATCGTGGGGTGTTTGTCTTCGCGGTGTTCCATCACGATCATTTGAGAGGCGGTACTGCCTTCCTGGCGCTGGCGGCGCATGGTCACCCCTTCGATAATTTGCTCGAACTTGCATTTCCCTTCCGATGAAGCGATTTCGGCTTTGAAGTACGGATCCCAACGAGCAATCACACTGGCATCATTTTTCTTGCCGGAAGTACGTATGAATGTGTTACTCATCCGTTCGATTTCTTCATTATCGGCCACCAGAATATTCGCACCGAGTGGGATACCGGTTTCCAATTGTCTGAACTGATCCACAATCTGATCCGTATGAGCCATAATGACTCCCGATAACACATCGGCGCCGTCTTCAACCCTCAGAATGGAATCGGCCGGAAGTGTGAATTCTTGAATGACTTCTTCACTGCGGCCAACAATGCTGATGCGGGGCACTTTTTCGCCTGAATAATCGGTAATGACAGTTTTTAGATTGTTGGTAACCGGGTCGAGAATTCGGCGAACCGTCGAACCTTCGAGAACGTCTTTGTAGCGCACCTTCCCTTCTGAATTGGCAATCGTAGGAGTTTTGTGATAGGCCAAGGTATCGCCCGGTTTTACTGTATCTCCATTTTTCACGGATACATAATGGCCCGGCTGCAGCAAATAGGTAACGTTTTCTTTGCCTTTGATTTCAATTTGGGCTTTTTCCATGTCAACCGAAACCATCAGTTCATCGCCGACTTTTTGCAAGTCTTTGGTGGTAAAGTTTTGAAATGTAACTTTCCCTTCAACAAAGGTTAACATGGGTACGATTAATGGATTCCATTTGGCCAACCGGTCTCCCGCTTTGGGCTTGTCACCTTCTTCAACATAGACCTCGGCGCCAACCGGAATGTTGGGATAGCGAATCAAATCTTTGCCGCGCGAATTCACCAAGCTGATGGCCCCACCACCTTTGGAGACAATTTTCTTTTTGCCGCTTCCCAATAATTCGATATCCTTGAACTTGACTTGCGGTTGAGCCTTGCCACCCAAGTCGGGACATTTGGCGCCTGAGCGCAATAAAATGGGGCGGCCAATGGTGTTTACGGAAATGAGTTCATTTTGACGGTTGGAAACGGTTTTAAGGTTGACATATTTTACAATGCCCGACTCACCGTCACGCAAACCACCTACGTTGTCGTCGTTCCGGCGAATGCGCAGTTCAGATTCTTCCAAAATACGGCTGGTGGTCCCGCCAATATGGAACGTACGAAGTGTCAGCTGGGTGCCGGGTTCACCAATCGATTGAGCCGCAATAATTCCACAAGCTTCACCTATTCGAATACGGCGCCGGTGTGAGAGATCACGGCCGTAGCACTTGGCGCATACACCCCGCGGAGCTTCACAAGCAACCACCGAACGGATGTAAACCTTTTCTATACCACATTGACCAATAAGGTTGGAAGCTTCTTCATCGATTTCTTCTCCCTGCCCCACGATCAAATTGTTGTTCAGGGGATTTACGATATCTTCTTGTGCCGTACGGCCCAGAACTCGGTCTTCCAGCGATTCGATGACCTGATCGCCTTCTTTAATGGCAGAGACTTCTATGCCGTTTAATGTGCCGCAGTCTTCCAAAGTGACGATCACATCTTGAGCCACATCGGCCAAACGGCGTGTGAGATACCCGGCCTCAGCAGTTTTCAATGCTGTATCGGCCAATCCTTTGCGGGCTCCATGCGTCGAGATGAAGTATTCCAACACGGTAAGGCCTTCTTTGAAGTTAGACTCAATGGGAGATTCGATAATTTCACCGATTCCCCCAGTCAATTTTTTCATCGGCTTCGACATCAAACCCCGCATTCCGGCCAACTGGCGGATTTGCTGTTTGGATCCACGGGCTCCAGAATCGGCCATGATGAAAACCGGGTTAAACCCTTGATTGTCTAATTCCAATTCCTGCATCATGGCTTCGGCCACGGCGTCGGTCGTGTGGATCCACCGGTCAATGACCTTGTTATATCGTTCTATGTCGGTAATCGCACCTTTTTCAAACTGCTCAGTAACCACTTGAACGTCTTTTCGCGCTTCTCCCAATAATTCGGACTTGGTCTTTGGAACCAACATGTCGTGCAGGCCCATAGAAATACCGGCCATTTTCGCCCAGGAATATCCCAAATCTTTCAAATCATCCAAATATTGAGCAGCCCGTTTCTGGCCATATTCGTTATAACATTGCAAGACCAAGTGGGATAGCGTCTTTTTATTCATCGTTTCATTCACAAACCGAAGACGATCCGGCAGT
>CAZEZQ010000210.1:0-7906 GCA_964516245.1 uncultured bacterium
GTCCGGATCTGCCACCTCACGATCCAGGAAGGTGAGCGTCGCGGTGTCGCTACTGAATACCAATTGGTTTCCGTCGAGCTGCATCGCCGGCTTGTTCGAGAAGAACTTTCAATTCCTGTCCAGAATAGAGCGTATGTGAGAAATTGAATGTTTTGATGGTTTCATCTTGAATGTAAATCCACTCATTTTGCATACGGTTCCAGCCGTCGATTACTTCATGCTGTTGAAACAATCGCGAACCATCTGGTTGGGTTTGACTGGTCGTCGGTTGAAAAATTTTGGCCAATATCTCTTTTGCGATTATATCAATGAGGATATTTCCCCCTGACTTCAAATTGGTGTACATGTTTTGCAGAACCAACAAATCATCCTCTTTGTTTTCAAAATAGCCGAACGAGGTAAACATGTTCACGATTAAATCAAATGAATCGGGGCGCAAAAACTCCCGCATATCCTTCTCAATCCATTCGATCTCCAAACCGAGTTGTTTCAAATTCTGAATCGCTTTGTTCAAGTAAAAGCGGGTGCGGTGCAAACTCGACCGATATCCGTCCCGGTCCGCAGCAGAGATCGAGTACGGAATTGCCCTCCAATGGAATCAGGTTCAGAATTTTTTCGACCTGTTCGTCTGAATGCTTAGTAAATTCATGGCTAAACATATAGGGATAAAGCAATCCCCAAAACGATTCATCTTCAAACCACTCGCTCATGTTTCACCTTTTTATGCTTGATTCATAGGACAACAAATAATTATTTCTCATTATATGGTTCGAGTTCAACGATTTCCGCTCCTTTATTCTGGCCTGGGTGTAGTGAGATATTCTGAAATTTCACGCCGTACATGGGGCCGCCATCTTGGCTAATATGAGTTTCGAAATCAATGGTTTTCTGACCGGCCTCGACTACGAAGGCTTCAACTTGGAAATTAAATGTATTGAAACCATACCAATCGTTGGTCATGAAACTTGATTGCCCTCGAGTCGGGCTAAAACTGTTTCTACTTCTTGTGCTGCCCCCATTATTTGGCTTGACGATGCGATAAACGATTTCTCTAGCAATGTGGTCATTGGCAAAATGCATAAACTTATTATCCGAATTCACGAACGGTATCGAGTCAATCGCCATGCCATCGGGTTGCCACCATGGCTCGCCGGCGCTGGGGTGTTTGCTTAGACCCACGATTTCAACTTTGATATTATTTGGTAGAGTATGAGACCAGTTGGATTGTGGCAGGGATTTATATTGTGAAAATAATTGTCTCCCTTGTTGGATGTAAGTCTCGGGGGAATCGATTTCTTTATGATTGGCTGAGATTAAATATTCCAGATTGAGTGACATTGAGTTTCGATCAGGTAATTTCGGATGCTTGTACCAAATATCATCGTTTATGTATTGAATATAAAACACAGGAGATTGTGTGTAGCGCTGATGCATACCAGGGATAAATCTGCGCCACAATGGAATATTTTGTCTCGTATTGACTGTGGCATGGCCGGCATGATAGCTAGGGCCATGATTGACTTCTAAGCCGCTGATTGTCATATCGAGTTGGGAGAGTTGCCACTCGATGGCTTGGTAGATTCTTGGTTCGATTTGCTGCCAGTCTTTTTGGTTCTCTTCAAAATAATCTTCCTGGTTCAAACAAGTAACATTGGGTGATTCTTTCAGGGATTGAACATGGTTTTTGTATGATTCATAGCTCCCTTCGGCAAATATCACAGAAGGTTGTTGTCGCCAATCATCAGGTACATGGCTAAAGTTCATGGAGCCACGGTTTCCGCTTCCACCCATGCCCTTGGAGAAGCCCGAAACAGAATCTGAAAGGCCCATAGAAGCATTGAAGTCCGGGCTATAGTTGCGAAGTTGAAATCGTTCGGCACGGTCAGTGTTTTGATACGCCAAAATGGCGGGTGATTCTAGCGGGTGATACCCATCAGGATCAAAATAGCCCATTTCCCACTGCAATTTGTCAGAGAGTTGAAATTTATGGCCAATGAGTTCACCCCCACACTCCAGCCACATCGCGTGGGTATCGAGATCGACGATCAAAAAGACTGAGGCGTAGTTGATGGTTTCATCAGAGGCGCGGTGCTGCGCCTGTTGAATTTGGCGGCCCATTTCCTGCCATTTTCGGCCAAGGTCGCGTATGGAATTATTGTTGTATTCCCATTCTGATATCGTGACTGTTGAACCACCCCAAATGTTGGGGGTATTTTTCTGGTGACTTGTGTCGTAGCGAAGCCAAAGAAAAAGAAGCAGCCCAATTAGCAGCGCAAAGACGGTGTATTGTGTTGTTTTGATCATGATGAATGTACCTTGAACTAGATAGTTCATTGAAGTGAGAATTTTTTTTCGCCATTCTACCTACTACTTTCATACAAGAATTCCTTTGGTCAAGCAGGGTGTACTGATGTAGACTCCGCGTCAAATTTTGCGATAATTACGTGAATCACAAATATTTGTTTACGGGGAAGAAATTATGAATCAAAAACTCAATCGCAGAAACTTTCTTTCAACAACCGCTGCTGCTTCCAGCGCTTTGTTGATGTCACAAGATGCCTCCGCGCAAGACAAACCGCGCCCTAATATTCTTTGGCTCACCAGCGAAGACAACGGGCCGCATTTGGGTTGTTATGGTGATGACGATGCCAATACTCCTATTATTGACGGCCTCGCCAAAAAGGGGACCAAATATCTTCACGCCTGGTCGACTGCGCCGGTGTGCGCCCCCGCCCGCACCACCATTATTTCGGGTGTGTATCCCTCCTGTTTGGGGGCCGAGCATATGCGCAGCCACTTGCCGCTGCCCGCGAATATGAAAATGTATCCTCAATATTTGCGCGAAGCGGGGTACTACTGCACCAACAACCGCAAAGAAGATTACAACCTTGAAAAACCCGGCAAGGTGTGGGATGAATCGAGCGGTGATGCCCATTGGCGCAATCGCCAGCCGGGACAGCCTTTCTTCGCGATATTCAATTTCACTACCACTCACGAAAGCCAGATTCGCAGACGCCCGCATGATTGGAAACATGATCCTGACAAAGTCGATATTCCCGCCTACCATCCCGATACCCCCGAAGTCCGCAAAGATTGGGCGCAATATCACGACAAAATGACCGAAATGGACAAACAGGTAGGGAATATTTTGCAGCAGCTGAAAGAAGATGGACTCGAAGAAGACACCATTATCTTTTACTACGGCGACCACGGGGCTGGCATGCCACGCGGCAAGCGTTGGACTTACAACTCGGGCCTGCATGTGCCCATGATTGTTCACATCCCCGAAAAGTTTCAACATCTGATGCCAGAGGATTACAAAGCCGGAGGCGAATCGGACCGCTTGGTAGGCTTTATCGATCTGGCACCAACCGCGCTCAGCCTGGTTGGGGTGAAACCACCTGCGCATATGCAGGGCCATGCCTTCTTGGGTGAATTTGCCGAGCCCAAGCCTGAATTCGCTTTCGGTTTTCGTGGCCGTATGGATGAACGCTACGACATGGTGCGCTGCTGCCGTGATGAGCGTTATATTTATATTCGCAATTACATGCCGCACAAAATTTACGGCCAATATGTATCGTACATGTTCCAAACCCCCACCACGCAAGTTTGGCATCAACTGTATGAACAGGGCAAATTAGAGCCGCCCAAAACCTATTTTTGGGAGAAAAAACCGGCCGAAGAACTCTACGATTTATACAACGATCCAGATGAAGTCAACAACTTGATCGACTCACCCAATCATCAAGAAATCAAAGAGCGCCTGCGCCGGGCGCAACAGCATTGGGTGAAAGAGATTCGTGATGTGGGCTTCTTGCCAGAAGATGAAATCCATTCCCGTTCAGAAGGCTCTACCGCCTACGAGATGGGGCACAATACCCACAAATATCCAATGGCGAAAATTTTTGAAACAGCCGAAATCGCTGCCGGCCTCGAAATGACTGACTTGCATAAACTCATGGTCGCCTTTGATGACAGCGACAGCGCCGTGCGCTATTGGGCGGCTATGGGAGTGTTGATGCGCGAAAGCAAGGGAGTCGAAACAGCACGGCCGCAATTGCGCGAGGCCTTGAAAGACGAATCGCACAATGTGCAAGTGGTAGCGGCTCAAGCACTTGGCCAATACGGCAATGAAGAAGACTTGGATTTGGTGCTTCCAGTATTGCTCGAACGGGCTTCACTCGACCACAGTAGTGTGTATGTCTCAATATTGGCCCTCAACGCGATTGACCATTTGGGAGTGGAAAAAACAATGCCGCTCAAAGACAAACTGGCCAAACTGCCCAAAAATCGTGATGATATTCATGGCCGGGTAGATGGCTATGTACCGCGTTTGTTGGATAAAATTCTGTCGGATATGGCAGACTAATGGAAAGCCGTAGTGTTAAGAGAGTTTGCCATCGGACATGGGGTTTGATATGATGAATGCAGCCAATCAAATCTCAAACCAAAGGAGACTTCATAATGGCAAAATTACTCGAGAAGCATGAGGCTGCCGGCAAAGTCAAAGACATATTGGAAGAAATTGAAAAAACGTTTGGCAAGATCCCCAATTTCTTCAAAGCCATTGCCGCCGCCGATGCCGACTGGTTGGAACTCTGTTGGCATCGGCACAAGGTGATTATGCAGCGTGAAAGTGCATTGAATGCCAAAGAAAAAGAATTGATCGCACTTGCTGTCTCATTAGCGAACCGTTGTGAATATTGCTCCGTTGCCCATGAACAAGCGGCAAAAATGCAAGGAGCCAATGAGGCGGAAATTACAGATTTGAAAAAAGTAGTGGAATTGTTTTCTAGTTTCAGCTCAATCGCCGATTCGTTGCGTGTTCCAATTCAGTAATCCAAAACGGGAGCCTCTCTATTTTTCTATGAGAGGCTCTCGTACTTCAGTGTTGCATTAAACAACATTATTTTTATCGAACAACTCGTCATATTGCTTTATTAGAGAGTTCCAGTCGTACCATCCCATCCATTGAGACAATTGGGGCAGGGCTTTGCGTTGGGCTTGAGCCAATGCGGCCTCTAATGTTTCTACCAATCGTCCATCTTCATACAAGGCCACGTTATGATATTCTTCCGGAATCAAATAAGGGTAGTTCAGTCGCTTGGGCAAAATGGGGAACGCGCCTGCATACACCGCTTCTACGATGCTGATGCCGAAAAATTCCTGCACTGCGGTTGAAACCACGATATCGCTTTTTGCCAGCAAATTTGCGTAATCATGGCGAGTTTTGGCGTAGCCGAAATGGAGCAATTTTTCGCCAAAGAGTTCTTGGGCGTTTTGAAAAGCGGGAGGTATTTTCCAAAACGGTTCTCCACAGATGATAATACGAAACTCATGCTCTCTCTGTTGCAAAACTTTCAATGCATCGATGAATACATCCGGCTGCTTGTCACGGTCCCAGCGATGGTTCCACAAAATTACTGGAGGCTCATCAGAATGTTTCGGTGATTTTTTCAAACTTTTGAAGTCGATGCCTGGTGGAATCACACGGCTTTTTGCTTCGAGAGATTTTAACTGTTCCTCTGTCGGTAGAGGGCCAGGCATTTTGGAAAGCAATTCACGTATTCCCCGGAAAAAATCCTGCTTGTTGAAATCCGAGTTAAACACCACTTCTGTTGAGACAGCCATCGAAACCAAATTGGTGATGGCGTAGTGATAATCCACCCGTTCTTTTTCATGCGCGGGATAACTAATTTGATTTTCGTGAATGTAGATCACCGCCGGACAGTGGCTGAAATTTGGACGGGTCAGTGCGATAAAATCCGCCAGATTGAGCATGTCGCTGGCGAGTAAGGCATCAAACTTTCGACCGGAATACAATTGTTTGAATTCATCCGACAAGGTAATGGCGGCGCCGCGCATACGCCATTTCCACTTGCGCGCTGGGAGAGTAAGCAAGGTGTATTCGTGCTGCGAGTGCTGTACCAGGCCATCCAGCCAAGCTTTGTGCGAGCCGCCGTAATAGGGTTCGACGGCGAGAATTCGTCGTGTCATAGGGCAGTTTGTCTCTTCAAAGATACCCTGGTAGAGCCGTTCTTGGGTTCAGCTGCGATTGAGGGCGTTTTGTTCCACATTGTTCCACATTTGACTCCATCGGGATTTGTAGAGACAATAATAAACGCATTTTTCTGAATTTGCGATATCTGTGTTCGCTGGATTGCTTGTGCTTGACGGAATACCTGAAGCACCTTACAGTCCGGCCAATTGAACTCATTGAAACAGGGGACGGAATCATGGATTGGATTCGTGTTGTTTATCATGTGGCTTGTGCCAAAAAAAATGTCAAGAAAATAGCGCAAGACATCGCGCTCGAACAAACGGTTGAAGTGCCCGCTCAGTTGGCGCAGGACCCATACATTCAAGAAAATATTCTGGGCCGGGTGCAAAACATAGAACCCATGCCCAATACGCGGGGCCGCCATATTGTGACGGTCGATTACAATGCTGAACTCGCAGGCAAACAGATCCCCCAGTTTTTAAACCTGGTGTTTGGCAATATCTCGCTCAAACGCGGTATTCGCGTTCAGGATATCCAGTTACCCGAATCGTTATTGCAGGCTTTTCTAGGCCCGCGCTTCGGCATCCAAGGGCTGCGCAAAATGCTGGGCGTGTATGGCCGGCCTTTGCTTTCGACCGCGCTCAAACCCAAAGGGTCATCCATCGAAACCTTTGCCAAAATTGCCTACGATTTCACCTTGGGCGGTGGAGATGTCGTGAAAGACGATCACAACCTGGTGGATGATGATATGGAATCTTTTCGCGAACGGATCAGCCGCTGCCATGAAGCGGTCGAAGCCGCCAACGCCAAATCCGGCCGCAAGGGTTTGTATTTCCCCAGCATCATGGCCTCGGTGGAGATTGCCGAACAACAGCTTGAAATAGTAATGCAGCTGGGCATTCGCGGTGTGCTGATCTCACCGATGGTGATCGGTATGGATACTACCCGCTTTCTGGCCAAGAAATTCCCAGTGGTGTTCATGGCGCATCCAACCTTTGCCGGGGCAAACTTTTACGACGAAAAACAC
Organism: uncultured bacterium; assembly: GCA_964516245.1. GTDB lineage: Bacteria > Hinthialibacterota > Hinthialibacteria > Hinthialibacterales > Hinthialibacteraceae > CAZEZQ01. Next base: position 7,029 of record CAZEZQ010000210.1, read on the forward strand.
GGCATGGAGCCTGGGCTGTTTTTGGGCAAACTGTTCCGCTTGATCGGCTGTGATGTCTCGGTGTTTCCCAACTATGGGGGGCGCTTCACCTTTTCGCAGGATGACTGCCATTCGATCTGCGACCGGCTGCGCGAACCTATGGGGAGTATAGAACCTGCCTTTCCTGCGCCTGCTGGGGGGATGAAATTCGAAAATATCGAATCGATGTCGAGTGAGTTTGGACCTGAAACCGTGTTTCTAATCGGCGGGGCATTGCTCTCGTATTCAGATGATCTGGCGGAAAGCACCCGCGCCTTTTTGAACAAAATCAACGAACATTTCAATGAACGTCTGGAAGAGCCGGAAAGCGCAATGGAATCGGCTTGTGAATTGCCTTCATCTTGTGAAATCCCTTCAGTCAGCCAAGAGCAGATTCATGAGCTGCTCAAGTTCAACGGGAATTTTGATTGGGAGGGCCGGGAAGCGATTGCCTACAAAGCCTCAACCAGCGATTTGCCTTTTAAGGATGTTACACGCTATGAACTTATCGGCAAAAACGGTGAGAAGACCGCATTTGATTTGCGCTATTTTCAGATCGAACCGGGCGGCTATAGCAGCCGTGAGAAGCACAACCACACTCACGTAATTATCGGCGCCCGTGGCAAGGGAGTGCTCGATTTTGACGGCCGCCGGTTGGAAGTTAATAAAAACGACGTGGCCTACGTCCAACCCATGCAGGTGCACCAGTTGAAGAACGAAGAAGACGAACCGTTTGGATTTTATTGCATTGTCGATCATAAGCGCGATAAGCCGGTGCAGCCGTAAGAATGATTATGTGGTGAAAAGACGTAAAGGACACAAAGGGCCAAAAGGACAACAACAATAAGCCCTCATCTTTC
>CAZEZQ010000211.1:0-7897 GCA_964516245.1 uncultured bacterium
GCAGGCGAGGACGCCTGCACTCCAAAAAAGACTTTTTGCCGGACCGTCATAGCTCGCCACGGCGAGTGGTGTGCACCTAAGAAATATCTAAACCTTTTTAAAACAAATGTAAGGGGCAATTGGAATAATTTCCCCTTGTTTTATTAGGATTTTTATAATGTTGATTTTATTACAGTAATATCAATCAACTTAATATTATAAATAGTCTGAATCGCCTTTATTGCCCTCGAAGTTATCACCCAGAATGCCTTTGTCTGAGAGAATGATGTCACCTACGCTATTTAATCCATTTGAAGCATCATAAGCCATCCAATTCATCAGGCGCATTGGGTGAATAATATACCACTTATCTGGACCAGCGCTTCGAACATAGTATCGTGCGGTTTGGTCTGCTAATGTTCCCATTCCACCTCGGTTGGTTTCCCGCCACAGGGTTATATTGTGGTACTGGTAAGTTCCAACCTTTACAGCCTCATTCGCGGCTCCCGAGCTGTGGGGATTCACTTCAGGCACAAATGGATCCATAAAAGCGGATGAATTAATATATGAAACTGGAGTTGTGAGATATTTCCATACCCACATGGCATTTCCGCCATAATCAGGAATCTCAAATGTATCGCGAATTTCCCTGCCATGATCCACCGTATACATCTCAATGGCTGTTTGAATGCTTTTCAAATCACTTTTGACCCGGCTCACTTTGGCACGAACTTGTGCATTGAGAAAATTTGGTACGGCAATGGCGGCTAAAATTCCAATAATCGCAACCACAATCAGAAGTTCAATTAAAGTAAAGGCGTTTCGCTTCATCTGATTCCTCCCCATACCATTGAATTTGTAATCTGAGTATAAATGATTCTAGAATTCATGCAATTGTAGAGCATCAATTGTACTCTAAGATCATGGTTTATCTTCAGTGAAATCAGCATTCGGGACAGACACTGGGGTCTGCCCCTACATTTGTAACATTTCAAATATTTTTGGTTTGGATTTTATATATAGAGGTTAAATGTCAAAAGATGTGATAAACTAACTAATTCGTCTATCTGTAAATCTTAAAGGAATAATAAATAGTTTTCGTCTCTGAAAACCTAAAAATTTATAAATATAGTCAATATTTTTGAATAAATTTTAGGAAGATTATAGTTGACAAACCGTTATTAATTTGCTATCTTTATTATCATATTATAAAATATATTATTGAAATCTGATATTATATTGAGTGCACTTCAGTAAAAAGACTTTCAGTCGATAACAATCATTTAAGATGGCATATCATGAAATGTAAAATATTGAATTACTGCATTTTTCTTCACAAAAACAAAATCTGCGGATCAAACAAAATTTGAATTTCAATACCAAGCAATCAGGTGTTTTAAGGATATTTAGACAATTGGGATGAAAAAATACACTGAATAATGAAAACTACCAATAAAGATCATCTATCAAGCATTGATTTCAGTGAACTCTTTAAAGAAGGCCAAGACCATTTATCTATAGAGCGTGTTCAAGCGTTTCTTGATAAATCTATCAATGCCGCGGCCAAGTCTTCAAACACTTCGCCAAATCATTTGGTGCGTGTTGTGCATGGCCGCAAGGTATTGTGGATGACCCAAGAGCAGGCCAACAAACTCTTGGCGGAACCAAACACCAATGGCGATACTCTCAAACACAATGTAGAACAAGCTCTACGAGGCAATATTCACTATCTGCGCCAGGAACTCGAGATTCTGCTGGCTCTTGCCTACTATACCTATCAACAATACAGCACTTTCAAAGCCGTTAGCAAAAATTCACTCGAACATATCCCATCAAATTTAGAGAGGCGCAAACAAGGCATTCACGAAGGTGTATCAGAAACTACTGAGGCCGAGCAAATTTTGGAACAAAAGCGCGCTCAAAATCCATTGTTGGATGAATATGAAGCGATTATGGCTGATTTTCTTAATGTGAAATCAAAAGGAGACCTCGAAAAGGCCAAAATCCTTGCCAAGCAATTGAATGAAAAAAAGCAAAAATATGTATTGCTTACCCGCGCTCTCGAACCCGATGTACGTACGATTTACTATCATCGATTAAATCTTCAAAAAACAAAAAAACGAATCCTAAGCACACAAAACGAGTTGTTGGCTTCCCGCATGGATGATTTAATATTTAAAATTAAAGAAATGAAAAAAAATCTGGAAGAAATTCAAGAAGGAATGAAGGAAAGAGAAGAGCAATCGGCAGATAGCATCACACTCTCAGTTGATGAATTGGATGAGACACAATCATCCAAGAATACCAAGCATGATTTGCATCAAATGAAAAAGAATCTAATAGATAAATCTTCTGAATTAAGAGCCGTGAATCAAGAATCCAGCTTGGTGAAGCGCCATGAAGATCAAGTAGACAAAGTAATTCAACATGTCTCTGAAAATGTTCTGCAAGAACAAGAGATCAAAGCCACTCCAAAATCAACGGCCAAAAAGATTGACACTACGCCAACTCGCCCCATCACGAAAGATAAACATCAAGGGATGCATTCTGCAAAACGGCGCAATAAATGAATTAATTTTTATTCATAATTCCTTTGAACAATCCTTCCACAGCATCTTTTACTTTTTCTTGAGAATCACGTTTTTCTTGAGTGGCTGAGGGGATTGTTTCAGTAGATGATTTTATATCATCGACTTCTGCCGCGGTTGCATCTTGAGTGGGTTGGGAAGGAAGAGTTTGGCGTTGTTTTCCACCCAACACTCCTTGCAGCATTCCAGAAAACGGAGAGCCCGTATCTCCATCTCCACCGAGTTGCTGCATAACTCTTCCCGCCACTCCCTTTTGAATCATCTGGCCTACGAGGTCTTGATTCGGTATCGCTTTCAAGTTGTTCAAACTTCCCTGAAGAGAAAAGGGCACGGTGATTTGGCTGTTTTGATTGGAGAGAAATTTCAATTCCTTCACTTTTTTCATCAGATACCCAGATAGGCCATCTGACAGTTGCAATAAAGAATCACTGCTCAATCCTTGTTCGAAATCGTATGTCCCTTGACCACGTACCGCCCATTCAGCCGCTGCCAGCAAGACAGGTTGCAGATTGATTTTAGAGCCATTGATATTGGCTTTCAGTTCTAATTTGTCGAAGGCGGTATGGTTGGATTGGAACAAAGCTGGATACTCTTGTTTCAAATCATTGTTGAAATTGGCGATCATCGGCAAGTTGGCTAGATTGCCCAGCAAGCGCTGCGGCAAATTGACGTTTAACAGTTCACCATTAAGCACAATGGCTTGGCCCTGGCCTTTCAAGGTGTTTTTCAACGTGTCCCATTCGGTGCCCGCACCGCTCAGATTGAGAGACATGTCCATGGTGCCTTTGATGAATTCAGGGACATTTACCACTTTTTGACGGAAATACTCAACCACATCCAATTGTTTGACTTCTGTAGTAACATCGAACGAGTATGGTTCTTGACTCATATCATAAGTCACATCGGCATTGATAGTCCCCTTTAGGGATTGAAACTCGACGTCATTGGCATTGAAAACCTGTTTGGCTAGTTTGTAATTGCCTTTCAGATTTTGAAAAGTGAAGCCATAGAATTGACCTTCTTTGGATAGGAGAGTTCCGCTGGCATCAGTGCCTTCGGGCTGCAAGGCTGCATTTCCAGAAGTTTCCAGATTGCGCAACACATCCTGACCCTCTTGAGCCACTCCATAGGCGACATCATCTACAAACAATTCATTTGACTGCAGTGCAAAATTGACTTGCACAGGATCAAACGAATGAATATCGGCATTTACAGTCATGGCAGACTGCCCAATACTTGCCTTCAGTTGGTTCACGCTGGCGCTGGTTTCATTAAATCCAACCGGACCATTGATTTTCTCGATTCTCTTTGGCAATGCTGCCACTTTGGCCGATACACCTTTGAGCGTTGCCGTGCCATCGATCATCGGTGATTTGCTAGTATCGATTGTGACATTCGCATCCGCCTGGCCTTGAGGTTCCATCGGTTGCAGAGTTGGAACCATAGTTTGGATGGAAGCCAAGTCGATTTCTTTGGATTGCAGTTCGATGACGGCATTCTGCTTTCCTGTCATAGAAATCACACCGTTGCCATTTGCGGTAACCGATTTCAATTGAATTGTGAGAGTGTCGATGTTGATTTTTTCAGGGGTATAGATAGATTTTGCCGAAACCGTAAGGGGGATACCTGCTTCTTTTACAAAGAGATTCGCGTAATCAATTGAAGTTTGTTTTGCATCCATCTGAGGATCTAAATTCAGTTCTGAGAGAGAACCTTTTACGCTCGACTTGGCTTGTATTGAACCGCTTAACTTCAACGGAACTGGCAATGAATTCTTCACAAAGCTCAATTGGCTTATGGATTCAACTGGTGTTGAATCCAATTGAAGTTGTCCATCGATTTGCAGATTTGATATGGGGCCGACACGGCCATCAAAATGAAGGTTGGATTTATCAGTTGCGAAGGCCGCAGCCAATGTAACGGGAAAAGCGCTATCAAGTGAAAAATCGTTGACTTGCAAATCAATATGTTTGAATTCATAGGAATCATCATTGGCTTGATCGAAGTAGTTTACCAACCCGTCATTGATGGAAAAAGAATCTACTGTGACTGCCACAGCAGCTCCACCTTCTTGCGCAGCAGGCTGCCCTTCCCCACCACCTCCGCCTAATGTTGAAATATTCAATTCCCCATTCGAATTTTGGATTAAGCGAATTTGGGGTTGGTCGAATGAAAAGGTGGAAATTTGCACATTTCCACTTAACAGGGGCCAAAATGAAAGTTGCAAGGTCATTGAATCGGTTTCAAGAAAGGTCTGATCGGAAAAGCCGGGATCGTCTGAGATGGAAAAATCAGACATGGTTATTCCAAATCCAGACCAGATGCTGACAGTCAAATCACCAGCAGAGACTTCGCGGCCGATTGCAGAGCCAACCTGACTTAAGATTTGGTCTTTATTGCTTTGAATCAAGCCTTCGAGGTTGTAAATCACGATCCCCAATCCGGCTATAATTAGAACAACGAATACTGATAGTATGAGAAGAATCCAACGGACTATTTTTGATTTGAGAAAAGGCATGATTGTCCTCCCGTTTAGGGATAGTTTCGTAAGTTTCCAACTTATTTCTCTTCGCTAGAAAATGAATCCAAAAGAGAATTAAACTCTTTCCCAAGTTGCTCCAATTTTTGTTTGATTTCAGAATTTTCGAGATGTTTACGCAGGTCGCTATACCCTTTGTTGATTAATCCTTTGAGGATATTCGGATGTTCTGCGTAATCATTCACTGTCCAATCACGTACGTCTAAATAGACATTCTCATATTGGAAAGATTCTTTTTCCAGGAACACCAATTCTTCTTCGGTTTGAACAACCGTGTAGCTTCCGGCGAAAAAGGCTCCTGCACCAATCAATATGAGTAAGATAATTGTGATGGCTAAAAATTTTTTCAATGAATTTCTCCTTCAGAAAATTTTATTACCGGTTGGCCTGATAAATTTCCAGTGCCTCAGGTGAATATTTTTGGATATTGCTGACTCGTTGTTCTGGATGCGGATGGCTGGATAACAATGTTGGAGGCTGCTCACCACTACCAGCTTGACCCATTCTCTGCCAAAAGGGAATGGCTGCGCGCGGGTCGTATCCTGCCATGGCCATGAGTATCAAACCAATGCGATCCGCTTCTGATTCATGCAAGCGGCTATAAGGGAGCATAACTCCCACTTGGCTGCTAATCCCGTACACTTTATTATAGGTTTGTTGGGTTTGTTCGGGTTGATTTTGCATGGCATAGGAGAGCGCGGATCCACCGAGTTCAACCAGCAGAGCCTGGCTCATTCGTTCGTTGCCGTGGTTGGCGACTACGTGAGCGATTTCATGGCCCATGATTACGGCAATGCCATTTTCATCCTGGGCAATGGGCATAATCCCAGTATAAAAGGCAATCTTTCCACCGGGCATGGCCCAGGCGTTAATGGTCTCGTCATCTTGAATCAGAGTAAATTCCCAATCGTAGTGATCGATGGATTGCCCCTGGTTTAACAAATAGCGCTCGGTGGCAGCAGCCAGGCGGTTCCCTACCCGCTTGAGTTGATCCAATTGTTCTGAATCTTGAACCACTTTAGATTGGCTCAAAACTTCTTGATAGGAATTCATACTCAATTGAATCAATTGAGATTCAGGCAATAGCCGCAATTGATTTCTTTCGCTGATGGGAACCATGGCGCAGGCCCCGATTAAAAAGAAAACTGCAATCAAATAAATTTTTGTTTGAGTGAAATATCTCATCGATGGTTCTTTCTCTAACATAGGATTCTGGTTGTATGCAATCCAAGTCTAATCTCTATTCTGCATGAAAGGAAGATACTATTTTGCAAAAAAACATTATGCGAAAAAAACATTTGTAATTCTACTAAATTTGTGGAATAATTATTATCGAATATATGCTAGATTCTTACTTGAGAATTGTGAGAATTTGTCTCACAGATTTTCAAGTTAAATTAAATCAATGGGTAGTGAGTTTATGGGGAGGGTGAGGCTTCCGCCGAGCCGGTTTCTTGTTCAAGCGGCGAATTCGCCCTCCCCAATGGATATTGATTTTACGAAAATTTCAAAAATCTTTGGTTAAATATTATGCTTTGGGGTTGAGTAAAACACATGCATTTGTCTCACTTGTTGGTTCGCAATTTCCGCCTGATCGAAGAAGCTTCGCTTGCGCTCTCCCCCGGCATTCAGCTCTTTCTCGGCCTCAACGCCCAGGGCAAAACCAGTTTGATTGAAGCCATCATGTTCCTCTCTACCTCCACCTCGCACCGCACCCAAAAAGAAGAAGAACTCATCCGTTGGAACCAGTCGGTTTCATATCTTCGCGGCAAAGTAAAAAAAGGTGATGAAGAACTCATCTTGGAATGCGGCTTGGAAAAAAAACGCAAGGTGATTAAGCAAAATAGCCAACCTCTGCCCCGTGTGGGCGATTTATACGGTTTATTGCGAACCGTGTTATTCGCCCCCGAAGACCTGGCCATCGTCGGGGGCAGCCCACAAGAACGCCGCCGCTATCTCGACATGGCCATCGCCCAGCTCGATCCCGCCTACATCCCCCTCTTGCAGCGTTACCGCCGTGCCCTGCGCCAGCGCAATCAAGTGCTTAAACGATTGCAATTAAATGGGGTGAAATCATCTCCGCAGGAACTTCAAGTGTGGAACGAACCCTTTCTCAACCACGCGGTTGAAGTAATCGAAAAACGGGAGGAAATGATTCAAGAACTTTCGCCCTATGTCGAAAATTATTATGCGGGCCTGGCAGACGACGGACCGCTGCAGATGCGTTATAGCGGGGCTGAGGATATCCCCAACGTGAAAGAATCCTTGCAGGAAAAGTTAGAGCGTACCCAGACGGTTGAAATCGAGCGCGGGAGCACTCAAATCGGGCCCCACCGCGATGACATCGAACTGTGGCTGGCCCACAAACCCCTCTCTCCGTTCGCCTCGCAAGGCCAGCGCCGCGCCGCCGCCCTGGCGCTTCGCCTGGCCCAGGCCCGGCAATGCAGCGATACCGTAGGAGATTCTCCCGTGCTGCTTATTGATGACGTGGTTTACGAAATGGATAACACTCGGCGGGAGCGCTTTTGGAGCCTCGTCGACAAACAATGCCAATTTATTGTCACGGCGACAGACCGTGAACATCTCGGACGGGGCCTCGACCCCGCCCAGGTTTTTGAGGTTGATCATGGAGAAATACGTTATTCTTGAACGCGATGGCGTTCTCAATGTTCGGATGGATCAGCCCATCACCTCCAAAGAGCAATTTCTCATGCTGCCCTTTGTGGAGGAATTTTGCTGGACATTGCAGCATTATGGGCTGAAAGCGTTGGTGTTGGCCTGTGACGACCCG
>CAZEZQ010000212.1:0-6123 GCA_964516245.1 uncultured bacterium
GGGGCTGGGGGGATTTGGTGGTATGAGAAGAGCCAGATCCCCCCTAACCCCCCTGAATAAGGGGGGAACTTCAGGGTTCACATTTTGTGGGTAAAGATCAGCAATCTTGGGAGGGGAATTGCTTCAGTTCGCTGACCTATTAAAAAATACTTAGCAAAAGGAGATATTCCATGACGCAAGAACAATGTATACAAGTTCAAAATCCAATGGGACTTGAATTGCCAGATAGCCTGAGAGGAGGGGGGCTGGTTTTGCCGTATTTGAAACATACGCCTGTGATTGGTAAAGATGTATTTCTTGCGCCGGGTTCGACAATTATTGGCCGAACCTATCTTGGGGATAAGGTAAGTGTCTGGTTTGGCGCAGTATTGCGTGGGGATATCGAAGCGGTGAGAGTTGGGGCTGGCTCTAATATACAAGACAACAGCGTGCTTCATGTTGGGGATGATGAACCGTGCCTCGTCGGCCAAAACGTGGTGGTCGGCCATAGTGTGATTTTGCACGGCTGCACGGTTGAAGACGACTGCCTGATCGGTATGGGGGCAACGGTATTAAACCGCTCAGTAATCGGCAAGGGCTCGATTGTGGGTGCGAATGCGTTGGTTACCCAAGATACTGAGGTTCCACATTATAGCTTGATATTAGGATCACCGGCAAAAGTAAAACGGCAATTGACGGAGGAGGAAATCAAAAACAATTCGGTGTTTGCGCCCAAGTATATCAAAGTGGCAGAGAATTACCGGGAGATGTTTCAATCAAAATTGTGATTTTTGTTCCAATGGAAGTTTCTTGGCAACCATGAATTTATCTCATTATCTTGAAACGGAATTTTCATCTATTAATTTCATTTGCCAAATCATTCAAGCCATCTTCACTCATAGATTTTTCCAAAGTAGGAAAAAGTTCATTCTCTTCCCATTTGATATGAGCTTTTAGTGTCTCGCTGAGCGTTAGAAGGTTCTCGCTGGTTGGCTGGGATTGAATGGTTTGAGCCAGTTCGCGCAGGGTTTTATGCTCGTTCAAAATGCGTTTTTTGTGTTCTTCTGTCATATATGATAAAAGATATTGTTCTTCTTCATCAAAGTGAGTTTTGATATCTTCTTGCCAGGCTTGAATGAAGTCATCGGCGGCTTGTTGGCGGATGGGTTCTTCCCGTTTGGAAGCTTTGCGCAGCAATTGTACTTGCACCAAGCCATGGTGATGGTCGCGTGAAAACGGCTGCAACCCAGGATGGCGTTTTTTTGGAGTATGGCCGGGGTTAGACATATTCAACCTATTTTCGTCTTGTTTTGACACTTTAGCAGAAAGTATTTGCTTGGAGCGCAGGCGTCCCCGCCTGCTTCTATTGTGATGCGGGCATCCTGCCTGCAAACTTGTTAATTAAATAATGCAGGCGGGGACGCCTGCGCTCCAATTTATTATCACTCAGTGTTTGATTGAACGTGTTGCTTTGGCATTTTATGTACATACAAGCGGTTTGAGCCGGTTGTGTAAATGCGAAATCTCTTTCCATCACTTTGCAGCCTGGCGGTGCCGTCTCTATCGGTGCGAATCAAGTGGATGTTTTGTTCAGCCAATCGGTAGCGTGTGCTCGAATGTGGATGCCCGTATGGATTTCGGCCCACTTGAATTACGGCGAATTCTGGAGTCGTTTCTGCAAGAAACGCTGTAGAAGTTGAATAGCGGCTGCCGTGATGGGCCACTTTGAGAATATCAGCATCCCAATTTTCATAGCGGGCGTTCAATTCTTCTTCGGTATTATGGCCGATATCGCCGGTAAGAAGAATATCCAGCTCTTTGTATTGCAGAAACAATACGATGGATTTTTCATTGACATCGATGTCTTGTTGAAGAATCTCTGAATTGGGATGAAGCACCCATGCAGTCAGTTCGTCTCCGATTTGTATTTTATCTCCAGCAATGACCGGCTGGCGGGGTATGGATTTTTCTTTCAATTTCTGGATGAACGATTGATGCGTTTGGATATCCGCTTGTGTTGCCCCTTCGATCACGAGTCTTACAGGCAAGGTATCGGCCACCGCCTCGAAGGCGCCGATGTGGTCGGCTTGGGGATGAGTAACTGCCATGACATCGATGCGGCGAATGCCCTGCGAAAGCAGGTAATCAACCAATAATGGCTGCGCTCTATTCGCTCGGGGTGGCGGTCCGCCATCTACCAGAAGGGTGTGGCCCTGGGGTGTTTGAATCAGAGTGCAGTCACCCTGGCCCAATCCGGCAAAATCAACCCGCAAAGGCCGGCACTGTTGCAAAAGGGGATTGGCAAAGAGCGCCAGAGCGAATAGGGCCAGGGCGGCATGAAGGTTTTGAAACTTCAATGCCTTGGTTTGCCACCAAATATATGTGGGCCGGCTCAACAAGAGTAACGCAAGAAAAAAAGCCGTGCTAAGCAACGCACCTGGGTTCGCCATTTGCCAATAAAAAAGGGGCTCTCCCCCAAAGAATTCAGTAATATGAATCAAAGCCCAGGCGCAGGCATTCACGCTCCACCCGACAGAATTGGTCAACAAGGAGATATCAAACCAGGCACAAAATGACCAAATGTAAGTGAGCGGCAAAAATAGGCTCACAACCGGCACGGCCAAAAGATTGCCGGGAATCGCGCCCCAAGTGAAATGATGAAAATAATAAATCGTGAATGGGGCCAACCCCATTACAACGACAGCTGATGCCATTGAGCAACGAATCAGATAGCGAAAAGGCAGCCAAAGCGGCCATGATTGGATGAATTGGTGCATGGGTTGGTAAAGAATCAGAAATAACACCGCTGTGAACGAAAGTTGAAACGATGGCAGAAACAACTCAGCCGGGTTGAGCAAGAGTAAAATCAATCCAGCAAACCCAAGGCTATTGAGTGGGTCGACTTTGCGCTGGACAAGATACTGCCCAAGAAACACATATCCCATCAATACGGCGCGAAGCGTGGGGATGCGCAGCCCCACCAGAAATAAATAAATGATCCCAACATGAAATGTGATGATAGCGGCATGTTTTCGGCGGAATCCCGAAAATTTCAACATCCAAAAAAGCATGTAGAGAATGAGCGAAACATGCAATCCGCTAATGGAGGTGATGTGGGCCAAGCCAGAGCGGGAAAGAGATTCGCGCAGATTTGAGGGCATGTTGGAGCGAATGCCGTAAGCGATGGATGAAATAAGGCCGAGTGTTTTTTCAGGTGGAGGGGTCCATGAAGATTGGGGGAGTTTGTATTCAGCCTGATTGATCGCTTGATAGGCCCATGGTCGAATCACCCCCCAGTCGTTCTCTTTGGATGAAACGATGTCTGTATTGGTATCAACAAACACGCTGGCATAGATGCCCTGAGAATAGCGGTATTCTTGATGGTTCATGCCGGTGGGAACTTGCGGCCCGCCAATGGGGGTTATCCGGCCATGTGTCGAAATTCGCTGGCCTGGTTTTAGTGTTATGGTCTTCTGGGAAGCAGTCCAAAGTTCTAAATTGCCGGACAATGAGATATCACGTCCATCTTGCGCAAGAGAAACTTCGCTCAGCAAGACTTTTGCGTTGCCAGTATCGTAATCGTAGATTTCATCAACACGCCCAGATATCTGGTGGTCCATGCGATTTGAAATTTCGCCAATTTGCCTTTCATGATTTTTCCAAGAAAGGACAAGAATTTCCATCCGGGTGAATCCCAAACACATCATAGTGATTATCAGCATGGGAAGAATGAAACGGTCGCGGTTGTGTGGAGTGATTTTGCGAAGTGCGGCAAACCATGCCATTAGAATGAGTAGCAGCGCAAACAAAACCGCTATCAATGGAATGTTAAAAAATTTCGCGCTTATGATTCCCGCCATAAAAGCCAGGCAAAGCAGGCTCATCGGCCGGGAATTCTTCCGTTCCACATCAGATGAAGGCGAATTGGATGGCTGCATGCGGTTCAGGCTCTGTGAAGATTAAGCAATTCTACAATGCATTGTCTGCATTTTCTATGAGTTTGTTGTCTCTATTCTTTCTGGATTCATTAGTGGCTGTATTCACTATATAGGGAAAAACCCATTTTGCTCCTATCCATAAACCCCAAATGAAATAGAGCTGAATGATCGTGATGACAGGATAACGAAAACGAATCATTTCGGGAGCAACCAGCAAATGGGGGATAGTATGGGTGAAGAATATAAATAGAACCACTAGTGCACCAAAAGGGTGCCAACGATATGAGAAAATCATACCGAGAAGAAATACCAAGAAATACCCTCCCTGAAACACCTTTGATTCCATAAATTGATAATACAGGGTTGTATGCAATGAAGGATCACTCTGGAGAAAAGAGGGGAGGGCGCTAATGAAATTATAAAAATCGAAAGGCAACTCAGAGAGTAAAATGTGGGGGAGATTCTGCCAGAAAACCACATTGGCAATTGCTCCCGTAGCAGCCAGAGCTTTGTCATAACTCCAACCCCGTTGATGCATAAGGGCTTCAACCAGCAGCCCTTGCAAGCGCCAGTTTTCGGGGACTTCGTTAATGATGTAATGAATAATATCCGGCTCAAAAATTTGGGGGCAATAGATGGCCTTTTCTGTTTGCAGATGTTCTAACTCCACTTCATTTTGTTTAACCCGTGATTTCCACTTCTCAAAGTCGTGCATGATGGATTGGAATTCTTGATTTTCCAGCGGCGGCTTCATCTTGCTATAGCGGAATACCCGCCACCAAATCCCCTGCGAGGTCGATGCCTCCATATAATGTTCTTGGGCGCGTGCCTTAATAGGCGCTTGGATATCCCACCAGGCGAACCATTGCATGAATAGCAATACGAAAATAGCCGCATAGCTCCACAATTGCTTGCTGAATAAATTGAAAGCGCTTCTGTGGCGAAAGACGTGCGCTAATAGAAAAAACACAATGATTATTTGGCTAATCAAAGCAAGGGGGAAAGCCGATGGGCGCAGATACAAGGCGCCTATAATGAACAATTGTGCTGGAATCAACGCCCCCCACTGGGCACGGGTGACGCCCAATACCAAAAAACACAAAAGGCCGCTTAGGCAAAAGCGGTAAATGGGGCCGGTCATAATGAATTGCTGAAATAGGTATGATTCCCATGAAAGAAGCGATAACGCGCCCGCAAGCAGAGTGAACCGGGTATCGCGAGTGAGAAGATAAGCGCCGATCAGAAGAAAAACATCACAAAGCCAAGCCAGGTATTGCTGCACAAGCCCCAACAGAATTTCATTGTTCCCTTGTTTATCCACTCCAAGGGCAGCCAGCAAAAATGGATACCCAGGCAGTCGGGCGTAAGGCGTTTTTAAGGGGTCATAATCACTCCCGGCGATCTCTTCACCGATGCCAATGTAATCAACCGAATCGGCCATTTGCTGCATGGGTGAAAACAGGGCGAATTGTATGTGATAGAAAAATGAAATGAGGATGTAAATAAGAAGGCAATAGCGAACCAATAAAGATTTTTGATGAAATAACTCCCGGATACGTTCCATTACAATTTTTCTAATAAGAATGCTTGAATATACTGTTTACCGATGCTACATATATTACGACATAATATATTGCCTCTTGATTTCCAAATCTATAAGCCATACCCGTCAAACAATCTTTCATTCAAAATCGGGTGGGAACGTGCTGAATGGTTGCGTGCTCATGCGGCTCTGCTAAGATAAAATAATTCTATAGTGAATGTAGGGAGTATTTATGCGTTTATCCCGGTTTTTCCCTTGGCGTTCGGCGGCTGAACCAAATCCGCGCGGCGATTATCCAGACCCCCGCCTGAAAGACTTGATTTTGTTTGTCACAGACCGCTGCAATATGAAATGCGATCATTGCATGTTTTGGCAGCGCATCGATGACCCGGGTCCTGAATTCTCTTTACAAGATTTGGAATCGATAGCGCAGTCAACCCCGCCTTTGCGTACCCTCTCGCTTACCGGGGGGGAGCCGTTTTTGCGCAATGATCTCGCAGACATTTTAAATACTTTCTATACCTTGAACGATACTCATCATATTCAAGTCAATACCAATGGACTTCTGCGCGACCGCATGGAAAAACTGGTTCTGAAAGACTTGGCGCTTCAAAACCATCATTTTTTGACCTATCAAGTGAGTTTGGATGGATTGGCCGATAC
>CAZEZQ010000212.1:6133-7881 GCA_964516245.1 uncultured bacterium
GCATGCCGGGAAGTTTTGAAAAAATTTGCCACAACATCAAATGGCTCAAAGAACTGGAAGCCAATCATCCGTTTTTCCGAGTGGTGGTGCTGACCAATATAAACAAAGGCAATTACCACCAGATCGAAGAATTGGCCGATTATCTGTGGAATGAAGTGGGTGTAGAACACACCTATGATTTGGTGCGGGGCGTGAGTTTTTCGGCATGGAACATCCCAGAAGACATTATTGTGCACGAAGACCCGCGCGACTGTGATCTGCCGCCTTTGGATAAACTGGATGAAATTCACGAAGCTATCAAACGGGTGAATGATCGTGAGGGCAACCGTTTCGACCAATGTGTTCGCCAAGTGGGGGTTCAAATCCAAATGTACAAAAACCAGTTGCCGCCGGTTCGTTGTATCTCGGCCGGGCGTACTGCTGGAGTCATTTACAGCGATGGCTCGGTGGCAGCGTGTGAATTCACCAAACCCTTCGCCAACATTTATGACTATGATTGTGATTTGAGAGCGCTTTGGTGTTCTTATGAAGGAGATTTGCGCCGTTCTCAAATCACAGGGTGCACCTGTGCTCACAGTTGTTTTGTGTTAACCAGTTTACAAGAATGGGAAGAACAGCAAGCGGCTGCAGCCGTAAAAGCCTAACCAAAGATATATTTAAATTGTTGGGGCAGACTCCAGTGTCTGCCCTGAATGCCGGTGATATTGCACTTAAATCAATTATGAGAGAAAATCTCAAAAATCACTCGTAAAAGCCTAGTTGTTAGTTGACATCCACATGAATCAAGCCTCACCCACTCTCAGCGCCGTTATCATCAGTTGGAACCGTTCAGAACTGTTGCAAGAGGCCATTCACTCTTTGCGCCAACAGCATTACCCATCTTTGGAAATCATTGTTGTAGACAATGGTTCTACAGACGGTTCGTTGGATTGGCTGCGAAACGAGACAAACCTTCAATTGATAGAAAACTCACGCAATGTCGGCGCAAGTGCGGCACGCAATCAGGGCACCCGTAAAGCCACTGGTGATTATATTTTGTATATGGATTCAGATGCCGCACTGGTTACCCCCGGTGGATTGCAGCGGCTGGTAAATTATCTTGAGAAGAACCCGGATACCGGCGGGATTGCTGGTGTCTATTATAGTGATCCTCAGTTGACTCAATTGTGGTGTTGGTCTCCCTGCATGGATTGGGAAGGGAACCATGATTTGCCTGCTTCGCTAAGCCCCAAGCCAAACCCCCCAGTTTTATCGACTTGTTTTGCGATTTTTCGCCATTCGGTGTTAAAAGAAATTGGTGGATTTGATGAGTTTTACCCTTATTTATATGAAGATGCAGACTTATGCGACCGTATACGAAAATGTGGTTACCGCTTGGCTGTCGATCCAGAAGTAAAAATTTTGCATCATTATGCAGAACCAGGCCGAACCAAGCGGGGGAATATTCAATTCCATTATTATCATGAGAAATTGCGTACATATTTTCTTTTAAAAAATTGGGGTCTGAAACGTTATGTGCTATCCTGGTGGTTAAAGGTAAAGGCCCCAAAAACGTATCTTAAGCAATTTCAGTATCTTCCGGTGATTTGTTATTTGGACATTTATTGGATTCGTTGTTTGCTGCTGCTAGGTGTTTTCCCTTGGATTCGGATCCGGAGAAAGAAAAAGTGGATATAAAAGTAAATTCATATAAGACGAACCGGCAAAAAGTCCGTTCCAGAAAACAGCCATACAATATATAGTAATGC
>CAZEZQ010000213.1:0-7863 GCA_964516245.1 uncultured bacterium
TTTTTCGATGCCTTACCCACTGTCGATGATGAGGAAGTTCCGTTTTGATAATGAAATACGCTTTTTGCCGGTTCGTCTTGAATGGAAGATGTTTGAAATTGATGTGTTTTGATTGGGATTACAAGACTTCCTCTTAAATCTTTTCTTATGAAGCGTTAGGATATAATTGATTCAATAGAATGGAGGATTGATGGGATGACACAGTGGAGAAAGTATGGTTTTACTCTCATTGAACTACTTATTGTAGTTGCGATTATCGGAATTCTGGCGGCAATAGCGGTCCCCAATTTTTTGAATGCGCAAACACGGGCCAAAGTGTCTCGAGTACAGGCGGATTTCAAAGCAATTGCGACGGCGCTTGAAATGTACAAGATGGATAATGGGCTTTATATCAGCCGCTATAACAACATGTCCTGGCCCTGGCGTTTCAAGCCGCTTACCACACCCATCTCGTATTTGAGCAAGGCCAAATGGCCCGATCCTTTCGCCCCGAAATGGGCGGTTACGCCGGATGGCGATCCGGTCAACTATGTGTATGAATCGCATGGCTGGCCCGAAGCCCGCGTCAATTATTTAACCAAGAAACTCAATGGGTCACCCCACGAATGGCTGCATGGCAAAGGGGATGCCTATGAGTATGCATTGGTTTCTGCTGGACCAGATTTTGACTTGCAAGCCGATGCAGGGGCGAGAAATGGTCCGGACGATGTGTTTGTTCTTTATGAGGGTTCAAATGGGTTGAAAAGCATTGGTGATATCATTCGCTTCGGACCGTAAGCACTCCATAAAATGAATTAACTGGTAAAGGCGGGTGAATGCCCGCCTTTTTTGTTGTTTGCCCAGTGAAGCGGGCAAACCCGGCTTGCTGAAAGAAGCAGGCGTTGGCCCCACCAAGGGAAAGGCAATCCGACTCGCAAGGGCGTCACTGGCAACGGTGGGGATCTGAAGGAATTCCCCCCCATTTCATTGGGAGTGGAGTAAAAAAGATTCTGAAGATCCGGCAAAAAGTCCGATCTAGAAAACGACTACACAGTATGTAGCAACGCGGTGCTCCAATCTGCACTGTATGTTGTTGCAGGCGGGGACGCCCGCTAAGGCGCGTCTATGACCTGCGCTCCAAAAAAGACTTTTTGCTGAATCGTCAGATTCTGTTTTTTTGAGAAATCACTTCATTATGACAAACCAGTTATCCCAATACTGAATATATGTTCATTGATGTGGAAAATTTGATGAAAATGAAAAATTTTATTGACAATCTCATCTAATTGTCCTAGTATTACTAGTACAATAATCATATAATCAATTTCAACGGGAAAATCATACTTGGAAATACTTTCATGTCTTTTTTGGTTGGTAGTTTTTTCATATTTTCATATGCAGACTACCTTCAAAAATTGACTAAAGAATGCAACTCATTTTTGTCTGCCTTGGCAGCATGAATCTAAAAATGTGCTAGTGATGATCCGGCAAAAAGTCTTTTTTGGAGCGCAGGCGTCCTCGCCTGCAACAATACACAGTGCGAATTGGATACCGCCTGCAATATATTGTGTGGCCGTTTTCTGGAACAGACTTTTTGCCGGAACGTCAGCTGTATCCATTTAGCCGAATAAAAAAATTTTCCAGCCCCAACGGGGCGCCATATGATAGCCAGGGGCAATCGCCCCTGGAAAAAAAACACAAAACCCAGAAGGTAAGGGCGAAATAAAAATGTTTTCAGATGGCTAAATGGTTACCGTCAGCTAGAGGAATTAAAAATCAAGTTTTTTGACGTATGTAAATATAAGTTGTATCCAATAGAAAAGAAAGAAGATAATTGGAAAATTTAATGGCCTCCTTTTGTGTTACAAACAGCTAGCCGAAAAATAGGGAGATTGACTATGAAAAATGTATTTTGGTTGTTATGTGTTATTATTGTTATTCAGCATTCATGCAATAACGTGACTCCGATTCAAGATCAAGCAGCTGAGAGGATAGTTCTGACCGATGATTTAAACGATGAGGCAATCACTGTGGAAATTGATTTGGGTGTGATTGATAATTTGAGTGAAACAACGAGAAATATTCCGGTCAAAAATGAAACTTCAGAAAAAATTAGGCTGGTTCCCACGAATGTTACGCCAAAAAATATTTGAAAAAATCATGGAAGATCAAAGGCACTGTTAATGAC
Organism: uncultured bacterium; assembly: GCA_964516245.1. Taxonomy (GTDB): domain Bacteria; phylum Hinthialibacterota; class Hinthialibacteria; order Hinthialibacterales; family Hinthialibacteraceae; genus CAZEZQ01. The sequence goes on from CAZEZQ010000213.1 coordinate 2,168, forward strand.
CCCCACAATCAACCGCTGGATGGAGCGAAAGTACATATCAGGATCGGCTATCATCCAGAAACGTTAATGGGAACTTTTATGGGCAGCGATGTTTTGGCTGAAACCATGACTGACGATCAAGGTAAATTTGAGTACGAAGGGCAATTTTTAAATCAAACGGACGCCACCTATGTTACGGCGCATTCCTCTCATCATCTTTATGGGAGAAAGAGTTCTGGTGAATATCCAATTCAATCAGGCAATGAAATCAATGTTGAACTTCATTATGAAACGAGCCCCAATCTCAAAGGGTTTGTGAAAGATGAAGATGGCGATCCTGTTGCCAATGCGCGTATCCGGCTAAGAAGCCCTGACAATACTAGAAGCACGGTCAGTCCCTGGCATCATTTGGCGAAAACCAATGAAGATGGAGAATATGGTTTTACACTGGAACCCGCCACCTATTACTACTTCATCAAAGCAGATGATTACACCTTGGATGGCGCCACCGATGCCATAGTCATTAAAGAAGGTCAAACCCACATGAAAAATTTTGTTATGAAAGAGGGGGATCAGAAACAATATCTCATAACAACATTGGATAGCAACCGTTCACCCTTGGCCAATGTTGCTATATATGCCAGCGTTCCGAATAAAGGTAGAGGGAACTCCCAAGTTGGTACAACCGGCAACAATGGCAAGTATGAATTTGATTTGTACAAATATTTCAGCCCCATGGAAGGTATGATCCCTATGATCAAGGCGGTGCCGCCGCATGATATGGATTTCGAAGAAAAATCTGTCACATTAGAAGATGGCCAAAAAGAAGTGGTGATGATTTTAGAAGAGAGCAAAAAGAGCCTCACAAGCCTGCGCGGCCGAGTGGTCGATCAACAGAAGAACCCGATACAAGAATACTCATTGATGTTAATACCCTCCCAAAAGATCGATCATTACAAATTAAGTGAATCCATCTACAACACTTGGATCCCCATTCGTTCGTCGGATGGGTCTTTCACAATTGATCATGTCAGCGCGGATATTCAATCCTACATGCTCGTCGCCCGGAAAGATCAACACTTTGCCATGAGCGATCTTGTCGAGGTGCAAAAACAGGAAGTGGTGAATGATATTTTGATTGTGATGGAAAGTCCCATGGAGGTTACAGGCAAAGTGGTTAACGCTGAAACCAAAGAACCTGTGCAAGGGATGGCAATTTATCCGCAATTTATTTTTGATTTTGTACAACAAAACCAACAGGGCCGCAACCAGCGCCTCCATAGGCGCGGCTTAAATTTCGGCAATCAAACCAATCTGGTTTTATCAATCGAAAAAGGCATCACAAACGAGCAAGGTAATTTTCGAATGGCGAATATGCCGCGAAAACCAATGAATCTGTTTTTTGAAAAAGAACAATACGGACATAGATTCATCAGCATTTCACCCAAAGAAGCTTCTCTCAATGTAGGCACTATTGAAGTAGAAAAAACAGGCCAATGGCGGAGAAGGATGAGGAGGTGAAATATTTGATTTAGTTGAATTGTTTGATTATTACCCATTTAGATTTGCCCCAACAATCCCGAAAATTATTTTCTTGCCATTTAAATAATTTTTTAAATCCATTTCCATATTTCCCAACCTATTGAATTAATTCAATTTATAAAAATAAAAATCACTCTGAGAAAATTCTTACTTAAGATATATCAAGCGCTGTTCGATGATGTAGAAACGGGAGAGTCTTTTTTTATTGCAAGTAAGGAAAGTTATTTTACAAAATTGTATTAAGGAGGAATAGCAAGGTTTTTTGATGTGTACATAGTTCCCTCGTGTCTGACAGGCACTGCAGGCTAACCCCCTGTGAAACTGGGAAGGTTTCGTATGAGGAAATACCTCTAGCAAGGGGTAGGATTGAATTCTTAAGAGGATAGAAGGTGATTCGCACCCACCTTCTTTCGAGTGAACCTTTTGAGAAGAAATCACTATCCGGAACATGAGTCAGGACGGCCAACTTCGCACCTTGGCCGTCAACCGGCATGGAAGCCGGAAATTTCTTCAAGGAGGAAGAAGAATATGAGTATTTCCAGAATTGCCAACAACATCTCTGCGCTTACGGCGCAGCGAAATTTGGCGGAAACCGGGCGGGATTTGCAAAAATCCATCGAACGGTTGTCTTCCGGTCTTCGGATCAACCGGGCGGGAGACGACGCCGCGGGTTTGAGCGTTGCCAACCGGCTGAAAACCCAGGTCGAAGGCCTGAACCAGGCCGTGACCAACGCCTCGCAAGGCATCAACTTGATTAACGTTGCCGAAGGGGCGCTCGAAGAAACTACAGTACGGTTGAATCGTATCCGTCAGCTGTCTGTTCAATCCGCCAACACCGCGGTGAACGACGTGAAAGCCCGAAATGCCCTGCAAGACGAAGTCTTTCAGAGCATTGACGAGATCACCCGAATTGCCAATACCACCCAATTTGGCAGCAACTTCCTTTTAAATGGAGATTTCTCCATCAAGACCGGCGAGATAAAAGGACAAGAACAAATTGGAGTGAACATCGATGCTTCTCCTGTTGCTTCCACATTGAGATCAGGAAAATCATTCTTGAATATCGTCAAGTTGGAAGAGGGCAGCAGCCAAATCATTGCGGGTGATGGCAAAGGCAATCAACAAATCCTCAACACCGGCATCACCAACAGCACCGATATCGCCGTTACGTTTGCCCGGTTTTCAGATCAAACCGCTCTCACCGCTGGCGATAACAAACTAACGGGAGCAAACGCCACTACCGGTACGACCATTGGCGGCGGCCAATTCGCACTCAATGGTGTGTCCATTAACGCCAACGATATTGTTACCTTTACGGGTGTCTTGTCTGACGGCGTTACCCAATTCAACGGCTCTTTAAGTGTCGGTGCCGCCGCGACAGTCGGTACGGCAGCCGGCAGCCAGCTCAACTTGGTTGGGGCGATCAACGATGCCATCGATGATGCCGAAAAAGCGCTGTTTGGTGTCACCAATGCCAATAGCGTGCCCACCGCATTCCGGACCACCGTTTCCATTGGAACGGGAGCCACGGGTGGACGGCTTCAGTTGTTTAGTGATGGCAATTTCATTAACCAATCTGAAATCAATTTTGCCGTTGTTCGCAGTGGAAACATCCTTACCACCTCCAATGGGGTTACTCGTTCCGGAGAAATTGGAGCCGAGACCGTTCTTTCGGGTTCGGGCCAAATCGGGAACTCCATCACGGCGATCACTGGTTCCACATTCGGAACGGGTCAATTTGATATCCAAGTCCAAGATATTCAAGCGGCCCAACAACGAAAAGTGGAAAGCACCATCTCCCTTCGGGATAGCAACGGTACCGTATTGAGCCGTTCAACCAGTATTTCTGCAGCAGTAGGAAACAACAGTTTGGTAGTGAACGGGACGTTTGTGAGTGGTGTGTTCACTGGCGGGACCTCACTGCAGAACAACGATACCGTCACCCTTACTGGTACCAATGCCGATGGCACGACCTTCCAAGGGACATTCACATTGAAGACCGGTACTGCGGATAGTGCTGCGGCCGATACAGACTTGGACGATTTTCAATTCAACTCCATCTCTGGATTGATCGCGGAATTGAACTTCCGGACACGGGATTTCCGGGGTGCTGGATTCGATGACTTGGATGGAACCCAAACCCGGTTTGAAGACGCCATTTTTACCTTGACGGCTAACGGAACGTTGCAATTGATCGATGATGCAGGCAAAACGGATTCTCAAACGGCCTTCACATTGACCTTTAGCAATGGAAACGTGAATGAGAACTTCACCTTGCAAGACGATGCCGAACTGGTGCAGGAAGGCTTTGCCGAAACCGCTTCCTTCAGTATTGAAGGCGGTGAGTTGGTTCGTGCGCAAGCGGGTGATGTCATCACTCTGAAGGGACAGGAATCAACCATTGAAGGGGTTCCAACTCCTGAGGTGACGCTTCGTGTCGGTACGGGCTTTTCCGCTGGGGCTGACAAACTGGAAACCACGGCTCAAACCTTTGCTGGCAGATTGAATGGTGGTGCAGCTGTTACCTTCCAAAACGGGAACCAGGATGTGGTGTTTGTTGATGGGACCAGTGGCGGCAACCGGGGTGTAGCCCGATTCGTTACGGTTGACTTTGATGCGGTTATCGATGTCACCAAACGTACCGATGGCCTTCCGGATACCGGCCGAACGTTGATCATCTCAACCTCTAACCAATCACTGAATTTCCATGTCGGCGCCAACGCCGATCAGGCATTCACCGCAGCCATTGGTGATCTTTCTGCTGAAAGCCTCGGCTTTGGCCGTGGGTCGAACCGTACGGTGAACGACATCAATGTTTCAAGCCTTGAAGGAGCCAATGATGCCATTCGAATTGTGGATGAAGCCTTGGATCAAGTGAACAAAACCCGGTCCATTTTAGGGGCGTCCACCAATCGTTTGGAAGCCACTATCTCGAACTTAAGCGTGTCTGCAGAAAACTTAACAGCGTCTGAATCGCGAATTCGAGATGCAGACATCGCCCAAGAAACCACCAATTTCACTAGAAATCAGGTGTTGTTGCAGGCTGGTCAGTCTGTGTTGGCTCAGGCCAACTTCCAAAGCCAGGGATTCCTTTCCCTCCTTGGATAATCGGATTGGCTTGGTTTATTGAATTCACTTGGAACACGTGGAATGAATTTTGGGAGACGGGGATTTTCCCCGTCTCCCAATAGTCATAATGAGAGTGTTTGAATTTTCATTCTCTTATGCATGATCCCATGAAACATAGAGTGGATAAGAATTCTTATTTTCTTCTTGTAATTTTTACTCCCTACCTTCATATATTTTGGACTTAAACTTGCACCTATTATTTTGATAAGCATTCATAAAGAATTTCATATTATGGGTGTATTTTCCATAAGTTTATAAATTTGAATGGATAACAATAAATATGAAGGTTTGATACCAGTAAGAATGAGAAATTCTGTCCCGGGAGAAAGAGAAATTTTTGCCGCGTAGTAGGAAAAAATTTTGATTCATTCTATCAAAGTTCCTCAACCTTTACCCGTCTCAGCCGATAACAAAATAAGATGAAATTGCAATATTTCTTTTTAATTTATTATCGGTAGGGCGAATTACCCGACAAAGCGGCTCCTGGGTGTGGAGGACGAACGGCAATGAGCAATTTTGCGATTGATGGTCTAATCTCCGGTTTCGATACGGAATCATTGATTAACGCCATGCTGGATATACAGGTTCGCGGGCCTGTTAGCCAGTTGGAACGCCGTATTGAAAGCGAAACTCAAAAACTCACGGCGTTCCAAAGCGTGAACGCCAATATGCTCAGTGTGGATATTGCCGCGTCTTCACTGGGTTCCCCCTCTCTTTTCAATGGACGTGAGGCCACCAGTTCAAATACGGGTGTCGTATCGGTGGCCGCCAGCAGTTCTGCCCCCTTAGGTAGTTTTACCATTCAATCTCTCAATTTGGCCAAGTCAGAACAAATCTCTTCAAATAACTTTATTAGCGCCAATGATGAACTGGGCGAAAATGGCAAGTTTATCGTCAACGGCAAAACCGTATCGGTGTCCGAAACCGACTCACTCAACACCATTGCAACAAAAATTACATCACTAAATTCCGGTGTAAAAGCAACGGTTGTTCAAACCGCTCCCAACCAAAACAAATTGGTGTTGAACGCCACCGAAGAGGGGACT
>CAZEZQ010000214.1:0-7850 GCA_964516245.1 uncultured bacterium
TTACCATAAGATCCGCGTTCTAGGTCACTCGCCCCATGTTGAACCAAGAAATATTGACCCAATTTGCTGCGACATCCATAAGAATGGTAGCGTATTTTGCGCCTGCAAGTCCTCCCAGCCATGCAAATGGTGCAAGAAACACGTGAAACAAGAACTCTTTATCAGCAAAGTTGTTTGTCCAAATACTGTTTTGTGTCCACTCAAATTGTTTATCTAATAAATCTTCACCAATTTCACTCAACCCCAGATGATAATATGCATCCGAACCAACAAAAACAGGGGTTGAAAATTGTAGATTATGAAATAACAAGTATAATAGAAGGATACCAATAATAGGATAAAGTTTTTTGTTAGTCATGAAACGTTACATTTCTTTATTCCACTTAAAAAGATAATGCGTCGTAGTGAAACTTAACATAATTTAAGTTCATTTAAATCTCTTTATCATCAATCATCTTTTAAGCCATAAAGTTTTTCATAATTGAGAGAGTATAATTTTTTATTCTCTTCCCACCAATTTTTATAAAATTGTACTCTTTTATCTTTAGGGAGAGATTCTACGTTGTTCTCTACCCTATCCTTTTTGAATTGACTATTTGACTTATTGAATTCATTATCTGTATAGTAATCAACGACATCGATCCATATACCTTCTTCGCCTTCAAAAAGCTTATCCATCACATTGGGTAAGATACGAATACCAAGTTCATGTATAGACTTTGAAACTTCATCTATTTCTGCATCGCTTGATGCTGATTTGTATTGGCTATACAACGATTTAAATTGCTTTATATCCTCCTCATATCCACTTTCCCACCATTGTGAATACTCTTTTGATATATCAAAATTCTTTCCTGTATATCTTGACCACATATCTTTCTTGGTAATTATTTCAAATAAAAATACACAACTTGAATCATAGTAATAGTCGTCAATCCCATCTTTGAACTCCGAATACAAGAAAGGAAGCACCGCAACTTTATAAGTTCCTATTCGTTGCATTATTATTTTGTCATTTTCATAAAATCCATGTGGAGCTGAATGAGTAATATTTTCATGAGGAATCGGTGTATTCTTCCATTGTTCAATTAATTCAGATATTTCTTCCTTGAGGATATTTATATTATCTTTTGTTTCATCGTTACTAGTATCACTTAACTCTTTTAACGGTTCTTTCGATTGAATACTTGAATCAAATTTCTCAACTTTATCAATTTTAGTTTCAGATTCAAATTCATCCCTTATGACAAACGATTGATCATTTATGAAAATTATGCCTACCACTATAATCAAAACGATTAACAAAAAAATTACTATAACTTTTTTTGACATTTCAATTCCTCCGATTTATGGGTTCTTCATAAAATATTGTTCATCGCCGTAATGAGATGGATTTTCTAAATCACCAAGAGTATGTTTTATAATTGGTCCAGTTCCGCATTTGCTAGTCCACACACCATTTACTTTTCTGGCGAAGTGATAAACATCATCATTAGCAGTTGAGTCTCGATAATAAATAGCTATAGTTGCATCTGATTCTCCATCAGCCGCCACATAACCATCTATTGCAAAATTGGTTATGTTTGAGTCTAATGGTAATGGAAAGTCTTGGTAACCTGATTCTTCCTTCGCCCATGCTAAACAATTATAAGAAGAATCCGGTTCTCCTATAACACAGAGAGGCTTTTTACTTTGGAGATTCGGAAAATTTGTTGATGTGAAATAATAATTATCTTCGCCTGACGTAGTACATCTCCCATCATCACAATCATCACAACAATTCCAATAACCTGTACAATCGCAGTCTATATTATAATAATTTTCTGTATTCTCTGGATCAGAATAACAAGAACTACAATAAGAAGAATTATTGCAATTAGCATCGTGATATGTAGTAAACCAAACAGGCATTGAAGCAAACTGCAGAATATTGGCGTATACTTTATTGTTAGGTACAGTGATTGCTTGACCTGCTACCCAAAAACCACAGATAACAACAAACGCCATAATTTTATTCAAAATTCGCACAGTCATCAATCCCTTTGACCCATTTCCTTTATTGTTAAAAGTGTTAGAAATGCGATCCATTAGTTTGCCCCCCCTTGAATTTCATCTCTCTGATTGCGTTTATCTGTAATCAGTCGCAAATAACGAAGCGCTTGTTTTCGTACTTTGATTCCACTGACTAATGGATCATCATACCGGTCGGACATCCCCAATTTAACATAGTTCAAGTATTCAATGGCTTCATCATATCGGTTGAGATTGGCCAACGCTGCACCGCGCCAAAGCAGCATAATCGCTCCGCAGCGAATATCCGGACGTCCTTCTGGGTCTGAGAACGGTCCGCTCAATGGTGAGAAAATTTCGGGAATATATTGATTGGTCAATTCAATAATTTTTTGGAAACCAAATTCGCTCTCATGGTATTTATAAAAATCCAATTCAATCACGCGCGCTCTGTGGATTGCTGTTATCGCTTCTTGCGAGGTTTGCAATGGATTATTTTTTACGCGAAGGCGGGCTTTAAGGAGTTTTTCCTGTTCTAATTTTGCAAAGTCAAAATCAAAATCGCTGCTTTTAACGATTCCATTATCTTGAATCAATTGACTGATCCAAGTACTCGCTTCTAATGCTATTAATTCCGCTTCTAAACGCACCGATTGGGATAAGTTTTCATGCAATAACAAATCTTCCACTTCTTCTGCGAAAGAACGGAAGATCTCAATCGCAATTTTATACGGTTTCGGCTCAGATTGCTCAGAAACCTCCACAATCTCCGTTCCTGTCCAAAATTCCGGCGCCAGTTTATCTCGGACTAATGTGTATTCCAAATCGACGCGCAATCTTTGAACGTCTGTTAAGTTCTTGGCGCGTTCCGCGTTCCAAACATCATCAACAAAAGCCGTAAATGTGGTTTCTGTAGCGCTATTTTTTCCAAGACCGCGGATATGGCGAAGTTCGATCAGAGCCAAAGCGGCTTGCACAAAAACATGCATTTTCTCTTTGTAAGAAATATCGTCCCGATTCGCAATTCCGCTTGCATAACGCAACAATGCTTCATTTGCGCGGACATTAAACGCATCCATGCTTTCTCGACTTCTGATTTTGATGATAGGCCAAATTTTGAAATTACCGCCCATCACTCGTAGATGCTCCGCATAAAAGGCCGCTTTTTCTTGGGTTGCGTGATTAATGAGTTCATCAACAAAAGCATCCAATTTTTCTAAGAATGCAGTACGTTCATTTCCAACAACATCCAAGAATCCACGTCCCAATGTGCTTTCTGCACGGATACGCCCTAACGCTTTGTACCATTCTACAAAAATCTTCATTCGATGATCCAACGAATCGATCTCTTGCACCGCCTCTTTGGCCATATCTACCGAAATCTGTAAGCCTTGATTTCGCTCGATCTTGCCAACGGCTGGGAATGATTGTTCGCAAGTTTCCCGAAAATCATCCCGAATCATTCTGGCGTAGAATGGAATTAAATACTTGTATGATTCCGCTTTGACGTTCTCACTTACATCCATTTCCAGCCGGGCGTGAGCGCGGGCCGCCTCGTTCATAAAAACGGAATAATCGTTGACGCGAAAAACTTGAACGCCTTTTGCTTGTACATCTGATGAAAATGGATTTTCGTCTTTTTGGACAATCTTATCCATACTATTCCTGGTGAATTTTTCTCGCAGACTTTCTCTTTGTTGACTACTGGCGATCAGATAAATGCCAACAACCAAAACTACACAACTGAGGCGAATAAATATTTTCATAACGCACTCTCCCCCCTGCGGGTAATTTTATTAGGAATCTAGTAAAATTTGTATTTTTGAATTAACATCAACATTCAAAAATGTGTTTGACACTTAAGTAATTTATCCCTCTACTTATATAAAACCCAAAACTCACAAAAAACGGACAATTTTTTTTAACTTTTTTGTTTTTTTTAATTTTTTCAATGCACGTTGGTCTTTTTTCTCGACCGTTGCAAGAGGAAGATTCAATTCATCTGCAATGTTTTGGTACTTTTTTCCTTTCAAATGATGTGATTCTATGATGTATTGTTCTTGTTCAGTCAAAATTTCCTTTATTTCCTGTTTAATAGTTTCATCTATCTTTGTTTGTTCCAAGCTTACACTCGGTGATAATTGAGTGTTTTGGTCATCAATTTCTTCTGAGAGTTCTTCGATTGAAAGGGTGTCTTCATTCTTATTGATCTGTTTCAAAAATGAATTTCTAATAACCGTCTCCATATATGCACGACACTTCCATCCATTGGTAAACGTTGGGTTCGCTTTCCAGGTTTTGGCAAAAGCATCTTGTACGAGGTCTTTGGCATCGTCTTCATTTCTGGCCATGCTTTGTGCCTTTTTTACCGCCTTTTTTTTCGCAATCCTTAAACCAATTTGTAACCTGTTCAGGATAGTCTTTGGGAGATATTTCTTTCTCGAACGAAGGTGTTCCACATTGATTGTTGGTTACTTCAAGGACCTTTTCGAGAGTTTCGCCGCTGTGAAAGTGCATGAGGTAACAAACCATGTATTCGCAATCTTCACGTTCAACCGGTTTTACGATCAGGGGGATGGCTTTTTCTCTACATGTTTCAATTACATTTTCATCTGCGTAGCCGGTGTATATGATGATTGGGATATGGGGGTACAAGTTTCTGTATTCATCTGCCAAGTCCAATCCATCTTTGCTGCCGTTCAATTGATGATCGAGGAGGATGAGTTCGATGCGGTCTTGCCGAAGATACGTTTCGGCTTCTCTTTCATCCAAAGCGTGTAGGACGGTATAACGCCCTTCAAAAAGCAGGGCAAAACTTTTACCTAAGTTTGGGTAATCGTCGATGAGGAGGATTGTGGTTTGGTGTGCAGCCATGATGTTTTCCCCAAATTCCACACGGAATTGTTGTATGAGAATGTGGATTTTTGAGAATTTGTTATTCTACTGCATTGCTATTACACTCTCTTGAATGCTTGATCATCAATTTACTAATAACAATATTACAAAAGGTTGGATATGTCTACAAAATTTTTGGTATTTGAGAGGAGTGTTTGTGAACTAGTAGTACTCTATGACAATTGAAATTAGGGATTTTTTTTGGGAAAAACCCCGGCTGGGAGCCGATGCTCCCCTATGCATTTAATCAGAGAGGGTGAAATTGACTTCTATTTTTTATCCAAATTCCATTCGCTGATTTTGGTGGAGCCTTTGGGCATCACGATGTGATAGACCGCATCCTCGGCCAAATCAATCTGCAATGCCAAATTCTCACCGCTGGACGTATTCACTTCTTTCTCTGTCGCATAACCGTTTTCATCAAGCACGATAACCTTGGCATTGGCAAAGCGTTTTTTCTGAAAACCAACTGTAGCGTCGATCTTGATCACATTCATCGGGAAACCACCCATGTCAGTTATACGGCCCTCTTTGTTGTCATCCCGATTGGTTCGGAAGCCGTAGGGGCGGTCCGCGGTCATGGTTTGGATTAACAATTTGTTGGATGATGAAATGGGTTTGTCATCCAATGAAATCACCACAATGCTGCCATACTCATTGTTCATTTCAATTTGAATTTGTTCGCTAACAAAGGTTGCTTGATTGACAAACCCGGCCATGCCCTGGCATTTGGGAGTATTGATTTGTGCCACGCCTTTGCCGTAATCCCAAGCCAGTTCCCCGGTGATACTTTCCACTTTGGATTGCTCACGCTGAATCAAGCCCTCCAGATTGCGTTCCATCGAGTCTTCGGGATTGCCGCCGAATTCACGCACCACCTTGCCGACATAAAATGAGAGAGGATCGATACTGCCGACCTTGCCACCAGCCGACTCACCGGAGGGAATATCGTCTTCGCGGAATTTATCGAACGCCTGGGCTTCAGAGCCGCCATTGCCTTTCATGGCGTACAGATCATCCAAATCGAGGATCTGGTGTATGACAGCATCGGCTTCCTTCACATCGCCGCGGCGGTACATCAGGGCATACGCGGGGAATCCTCCCAAAATAGTGGGGCACGATACCGCGAATTTTTCCATGCTGGTATCCCAAAAGGCGCCACCAAGAGCGAAGGGGAACACGCCATCGGCCCCTTGCAATGAACCATAGGCCGACAAGAGGAAATTAAAATCGGCCCGGTAGAGATTGGGATTGGTGATATTGGTTTCGGAAATGAAATGGGGGTAGCCTTCGATTTGGATCCACTGCCAGGGAAGGCCTTGGGGGTTCTTGGTGGCGGAAACATTTTCATAACGATGGCCCACGCGAACGGCATACGAGCTGCTGCCGTCATCGCTGGTATGGGCGCGGTCAAAGTAACCGTGTTTATCGATGACATCACCGGCGGTATAGGTATAGCGTTCTAACGCGCCCAACATGTTCGGGTCGCTAACGTGCCAATTGCTGCAACTCACCAAACTTTTCGACCCTAGATCATTGTGGATGCGGCCGGCAATTTCCTGATAAAACCCACGCTGATTTTCTGTGAGAAACTGTACCTGATCGCCGATGCGTTTCTTTCTTTTTTGGCTGGCTTGCCTGAGTGCATCACCGGTCATATTCCACGCTTCGAAGAGTTGCATTACCCCCTCATTGGGCCGGTCGCCGTTCTCCCGTCCGCCCCAATTTCGAACGGCATCAGATAACGATCCGTATTTACCGGCTAGCCAATCGGCGAATAGAGTTTCAAGTTTGCGCCAATGCACACTGGGGATATTGTCTTTAGTGAAGGTCCAAAAGAAGTAGCTGTCTTCGTTGATGATTTCCACAATGGCCACTGCAGGTTCTTCGGCTAAGGACACCCCGCTGTAAGGGCTTTTGGTGGTGAGCAATTCATCCAGCCATGAAGTATAAATCTCCTGCATGCGCTCGTTGAAATAGAGCAGGGCGAAGGGGCGTTTGTTGTTGATGGTGTCGAAGCCTTCGATGCCGTATTGCGGCTTCACATCGAACCAAAGGGGGAAGAAGAAGCTGATTTTGGTGTAGATGCCTTCTTGTTTTAGCGAGTGGATCAAATACTGAAGATTGTCGAGTTTTTCTTTGTCCAGCTGATCGACATTGTTGGAATCAAACATGGGGCTGTGATAGCGCACCATATTGACGCCGCGTTTAGCCAGGCTTTTGGCCATGTAATCGATTGAAGACCGGTTCATAGCGGCGATTTCGCTATTGACATTCACTGCCCAAAAGCGAACCGGTGAACCATCACCCAAGACAAACTGATTGCCGTCACGCTGAACATACCCGTTTTGCCCGGCGGTGTCTTCATTGAGCGAGCGCAAATCAAGCAGGGCCTCATCGCTGTATTCATCCAACCCCGGTTCCCAGGGGAAGAAGCCTTCGTCGGCCATTCCAGATTTTTCATCGGGTTTCAATTTGCCGCGAGGAACGAAGGGGATTTGAGTGAGTAAAAAGGCATCGAAACAGGCGGTTAACGATTTGCCTTGACCGGCCAACAAGCGCAGTTCGAATTCGATGCCGCCTTTGGGGAGAACCACAGAACCAGCAAAAATCCAATTGGCTCCAACATGGGTTACGATATCCACATTATCGGCCAGTGCGATGTCACGCCCGACAGTGCGCCAATCTTGATCTCCAAAGCGCCAACGGAAGGGGCCATGTTTCCAAAATTTGCGCACCCAAAAGTCGTATTCACCCGCTTCGGGGATGGTAACGGTGTAACGGGCAAAGGCCTCGTCACCGGTGCGGTCACCCTCATTACAAAGCCAGGCGCCGCCGGATAGCAGATGGCGTTTGCCCTGCACCGCCCCATTGCCGAACCAGGTGTCATCGGGAAAATTGGTTTCTGCCGCGTTTTCTCCTTCCCACCATACATAGCTGGCCGC
>CAZEZQ010000215.1:0-7820 GCA_964516245.1 uncultured bacterium
TGGCATCTTTGGTAAGTACTGAGATCACGATATCGTTTTCATTTTTCCAGCGGTTGCGAAAGGCGTAGAAACTCCATTTGCTGTCACGGTAGCAATTGGGCATCATTTTCGAAGGATTTTGTTCGGGCAAATCCCAAGGCCAATTGATGAACGAACAGACCGCAAAATGAGGGTAGGGGCTGGGGGTATCGAATGGTGTGTTGTTTGCTTCATCGATGGATTTGAGATGATGATTGTAAAACCAAAGCAGCGCGGCTTTGTGGGGTTTGGTCAGAGGGCCGAACGCAAGGCTGAAGTAGCCGCTGCCGCTTTTGTCGTCGCGGTCCCAAACGTTATGGGGATAAGCGCCGCGTTTGGGCCAGAAATCCATCTTGCCATCGCGAGGGATGGTGAGGAAAATCCACTTCAATGCAGTCTGGGATGCGTTGGGCCGGGGAGAAACGAAGTCCAAGCCCCCGGCAATTTTCCACGCCTGCAAAGCGGTGAGAAAAACGATGTGTGAAGACATCGAACCAGTGCCGTCGCCCTCAGCAAAGAAGCCACCATCACCAAAGCCTTCGGTGAGATTGCGGATCATACTGTTTTGGCTTTCTTTTAACAATGTATCGATGCGTGCTTGATCCACCCATGGATCATTCATGATCGCTAATAGCGCCATTGCCGCGCCGCCAGTTTGCATGCCGAAATGGTTGCTGAAGGGGGGCATGCTGCCTTTAGCCAATCGTTCAAGGTTGGCTTTTTCGCTTTCGTTATAATGAGCCAGAGCCAGGCATACAGTTTTGCGTTGTTCGTCATTCCATCCATCATAACAAAGGTCATAGCCTAACGCGGTCCAGCCGATCACGGGCCCGGCCCGCAAGGCGCCATAAGGGGCTTCGAAGGCATAGCGCCGGTCGCGGTCGCGATAGCCTTCGAGCGCTTTTTCGAAACATTGGTAGCCGTGGTCGGCATATATTTGTTCGCCAGTGATTTGATATAAAAAGCCGTAACCTGCCATGTGTGAGAAAGTATAACTTCCTAATGGAGCGTTTTTGTGGAACTCGCCGGAGCCGTCTGAATCCACCGGTCCGACTGCGGGGTTGTATGCTGTGGGCATGGTTTCGCCGTCCGAACCATTGAGGCAGCGGCGAAGGCGTTGAATGAGCGATTTCCCCTGTGGGGTTTCCGCAATTTCTCTAAGGCGCGGCAGGTCGCTCTCGCGAAATAAGAGACGGGGATGTTCGCCAGGCTTGGGGGCTTCAAAGGAAGTATAGGAAGAAACCTTTGTTGGCCAGGAGGGCTGTGCATAGCCATTGCTCACAAGTGAAAAACAAATCCAAAATCCAATAACTGAAAGATAAACGAATGTTCTATTCACAATTACCATCCTGAATAAAAGGAGTTCTGTACGCAGTGTTTTGGATACTATAGGGGTGATCAACGGCGATGTTGTAACCCCACAGTGTGTTGGCCCATTCGCCGAATTCTTTGGTTCTCGATATCGTATGGCCGTCATAGGCATCTTTGCAGCACCACCAAACCCAGGCCAGCCAGCCGATATCTTTTTTGTGGCAATGTTCAATTAATGATTCGTAATCGATGGATTTTTTGTAAAACACGCCCACATGAGAGAATTCACCGATAATCATGCATAGTTCTTTTTCAATGGATTCATCGATGGCTTCTTGATAGCGGCTGACCGGTTGATTCGGATCCCAGGGGTGCCAGGAAAAAATCAAGTTTCGCTTGGGGTCTTGATCGAGAAGATACTCACCATTGTCGAGAAAATAATTTTCATCCCGGCCCCAATGCGCAGCATCGATCACCAATGGCATATTCAAGCCCTTATCGCGCAGTTGTTGAATCGCGCTTTTGTATTTCTGCCGATACTCTTCATGGGATACAGATTTGTCACCGGCCTCATTGGCTATATTTAACAAAAGATGCTTCTCATGTTTTTTGAGAACATCTACGATTTCGGGTATTTGCCAATACTCAATGCACGTGTCGATATTTTCCCATTTGCCGGTGGCGTCCCACACACAAATCATGGGGATCATGTTGTTTTCCCAACAATTGGTTAGGGTTTGGTCTAATTCTTCTGCTGAGGCATCGGCTTTGGTGTTCCAAAAAATCCGGCAGCAATTGGCTCCGGTTTTTGCAATTTCTGGATAGGTGTTTTCACCCAAACGGTCCCAGTAAATAATCATGGCGTTTGAGCCGCGCAGAATCACCTTGTCTCCACAGGGATCGTAAAGATCGCGTCCATCGACATAGAAAGTTGACTGTTGAGAAAAGGCATTCAAAGCATTGAACAAACCAGCGGTGAATAACAACAGTAGAAAGTAGGATGTTGATTTGTGCATGGTGCTAATTTCTCCTGATCAGTTATTGAAACAATTGTACTGTTTGAAACTTTTCATACAAACCGTATGAAGAGTGTTCACAGGGTAATTTGATATTGATGTTGAATAATTTGATCATTAATCAAAATCTTATTATTGATCATCTATTTCTATGGTTTTCTTTTTGGCGAATTGCACACGCACTGGACCCAACAAGCCGGAAGGCTGAAGCGGTGTTTCTTTCCACGGTTGTTTCCACATGATCGAATAGACAATGTTTGTGTTTGTATAATTGTGATCTGAATCATTTTGAGCATCCCCAACCAGACGGTTTGACCATTCATTCGCCACTTCCACGCTGAGATGGTTGCGTCCAGGTATGATGGCTTCGGTTACATCAACGGCAAATGGTGGTTTCCACAAAATACCAATGGGTTTGCCGTTTAATACCACATCGGCAATTTCATGAACCTGGCCTAAATTGAGGGTCACAATCATATCATCCGGGATTGATTTGAGAGGGACATCAAATGTTTTGTTGTATGTAGCAATGCCGGAAAAATATTTGATCCCCGGTTTTTCAGATTCTGTCCAAGACATCAATCGAGGAAAGATTTCACGTGTGGGGGCGCCCCAACCATAAGGAAAACGAACATCCCATTCTCCTTGTATCTCAATAGGTGAAGGAAGATTCGAGATGTTCACCTCACGAACCAATCCCTCTCTTGTACTGATACCAGGCTCTCTTGTGTTTATACCAAATGTCCCATTTTTTTCAACAATAAGATCAATATTATTGTTTTCATCGTAAAATGCCAGAGTGCCGTTTGGGATAGATGTAATATGTTTTGTATCGATTGGGTCTTGAAATACAACAAACCGAGAACCATAAGGTGGTAAATACATCGGTAGTTTGATTCCACGATCTACTTGCTGAAATAAAGCCTGACGTTTCATTTTGCCGGTAGATGAATTCCACAACTCAGGAATTCTATCATTCACACGAAACGTGCAATTTGCTTTCACCCAATTATCTTGAGTGTTGCGGACGAAATAGATTTCGCTGGTTTCGGTCTTTCTGTGGATGAAATCGAGTTCACCATTGGGGTCATCGCTGGTATAAGAAAAATCTGGTGTAATGCCTTTTTCAACAAGGATCTCACGAAGAGGGCGGCCCCATACGATTTTGCCTTTACCATATTGGTTTGCCGTTACTGACGTCCCGTCACAATCTCCCCAAAGTTTGTTGGCCAGCTGCTGAATTTTACGGTCACGCTCTTGATAGTTGTGCAAGCCATTGGAACGGGTAGGTTTGGGGCCGACTATGGTGGCGCCTTTTTGAAGCAACTCTTCCATCTTTTGTAACACAGCGAAATTCATATCCTCCCGTTCAGGCAAGACCAGAATTTCGTAGCGCATACCGCTGTTCAACACGATTTTGCCATCTTCGACATCCATTTGATTGAGCATGATTTCGGTATTGGTGACATCGTAGTCGTAGCCGAATCCAAGTGAGGGATCGACATGTTTGGGATCAACAAAATTGGGGGCTTCGTCACCGTAGTAATAGAGCACATCACCCACAAAGCGGCCTGCTTGCAGCAGATAGCAGCTGCGGGCGAGATAATCGAAAAACGGTTTGCTCTTGGGCCACCAGGCTCGGTTGGGGCTGATGTGGGTGCCGGCATGGTAAGCCCAGCCGGGTTTGCCTGCTTCGGGTGGGCTGTGATGGGAAGTATGAAAGGTGAAACGATTCAGGCCACCCGCCATGGCCCGATCGGCCAGCGGCTTCAGATCAAAAGGCGCCAGCTGCCAATGGTGCCAACTGGTGAAGGCTTCGCCATCGACGATATCCTGCCCATAAATGTGCGCGGCACAGGCAATTTCTTTGACCAGCCATAGCAGGTCTATCCCGCGTTCATCCAACCGTTGATGTTTATACCAGAATTCGCCGCGAGGGATATCCAGCGAGCCCAATGCGCGCAGGGCTTCCATGGGGCAGTTGTGCAAGGGGGGTCCCGGTCCACCGGCTTCGGAACACAGAAGCAGGCCATGCTCGTTGCAAATTTTTCTGGCTTTTTGGTAGTGCCCTTCGATAATAAGATCTGAGAGCGTCATGCGATAATCAAAATCAAAACGTTGGTTGATCTCTTCATCTTCATAAGAATACCCGAATAGCAGGGGAAGATAGGGTTTTATGTCATAACCCCGTTTTTCTTGAAAAGATTCCGCAAACCGCGGGGTCCAAACGATTCCTTGCTCTTCTTCATAACTGGTCACTTCGTAACTGGGCAAGTACATCATTTTCAAGGCGGCATCTTCAAACGAACCGATTTCATCATGCAGTTTCTCGATAAGATATTCAAAATGAAATTCGGTGGCGTCTGGGTCAAAATGATCGATGATTAAGCCATCTGAGTTTGGGCTGGGCAGCACTAGGGTCTCGCCGGTACAGCAGCAAACAAATCGCATAACCCGCCATTTGCCTTCCAGAAAGTTCCATGTAACTTTTCCTTCTTGATCTATATTTTCTGAAAGATCGAGAAGAGGAGAATTGATTTTGGAATCTTCCCGATAAGGGAAGGCGATTGCGGCAATTTCTTTTGAGTAGAGCGGTTGGCCATTTTCATCTTTCAACGCTTTTTGGGGAATGGTGGGATATGGGATAGATAACGTTTGTTCCCCTGGACCTTCAACAATCACTTCACTAAAAAACAATCCTTTGGCGGCGTGTTTGGGCTCAATCCAGGGTCCGCCCGCGTTCCAACTGCTGGATGTGATTACCCCAATATCAATGCCCAAGCGCTTGGCTTCACGAATGGCATAGCCGATGGCATCCACTGATTCTTGACCGAAAAATGCCGGGCCTTCGGGGATCACATCATTGGGGTCTTTCGCCCCTACGTCAAAAATATCCAAGCCAGCAATGCCCTTGTCGGCCATTTCTTCGAGTTCGCGAGTGAGCTGGGCGTAATGGGTGTTGCCATCCATCCAGGCCCAATAGGCACGAGGCTGGGCTATTTTGGGTGGATTCAGAAATCCATCTTCCAACTCATTGGCTTCGGCTTGAATGATCATTGAAATAAAAGCGAATGAGATCAGAATAATTAAGAGAAATGGTGAAAGTTTTATACGCATATTGAGGGCTCCTGTAATTTCTATGTTTCATCATTCTATTATTAGAGCTTGGCTTTAAGTAAGAGTTGGCTTGATTTTAAAACTGAAAAAAAGATAGACTTGGTTATACTGACATATTGAATATTCATAGAAACTTGTAGTTTTGAGGAATAATATGGTACAAATCGACCGACGGAATTTCATCAAATCATCTGCCTTGGGTGCAGCGTATCTGGGCATGAGTGATTTGAGATCCCAAGCGGAATCATCCACACAGCCCAATATTTTGTTCATTATGGTCGACGATTTGGGCAAAGAGTGGATCAGTTGTTATGGCGCGGAAGAAATCGAAACCCCTCATATTGACGCATTGGCGAAGGGTGGGCAGCGTTTTGAGAATGCGTATTCCATGCCTCAGTGCACTCCCACACGGGTTTCTCTGCTTACTGGCCAGTATCCCTGGCGCACGGGGTGGGTGAATCATTGGGATGTGCCCCGTTGGGGAGTGGGGTATTTTGATTGGAAACACAATTACGCTTTTCCACGAGCCTTGCGCGATGCCGGGTATGCCACATGTGCTGTGGGCAAATGGCAGATCAACGATTTTCGGCTTGAACCCCAGGCAATGAGAAAACACGGCTTTGACGACTGGTGCATGTGGACCGGCTATGAAACTGGCAATCCCCCCAGCGGCAAGCGCTATTGGGACCCCTATCTCAATACACCCGAATGGAGCCGTACATACAAAGAGCAATTCGGGCCTAATGTCTTCACGGATTATATGATCGATTTTATACACAAACATCAAGATCAACCGATGTTTCTCTATTTTCCAATGGCATTAACTCACACTCCACTGGTAACAACACCATTAGATAAAAATGCCAATAGCAAACTTGAGAAGCACAAAGCCATGGTACGTTACACAGATGAATGTGTGGGACGCTTGGTGAACACATTGGATGAACTCAATATTCACGATAACACAATTATTATTTTCACCACCGACAATGGTTCTACTAGAGGAATCACTGGCACCCGGAATGGAAAAGAAATCAACGGCGGCAAAGGCCAAAAAATTGAAAGCGGGACGTGTGTGCCATTCATTGTCAATTGCCCTAGCCGGGTACCCGCTGGAGTAACCGATGCCCTAACCGACTTTACCGACCTCGCACCGGCATTTTGCGAACTGGCCGGAACCCAAATGCCAAATTCAACACCCATCGATGGAGTATCCATCGCTCCACTGCTTCTTGGAGACAAGAAGGATTCACCCCGAAAATGGATCATGGCCATGGGTCATGGCCCGGCCAAATTGGACGAAGAGGGAGTGCGGGGTGTGAATGATTTTGCTTCGAGGGTAATACGCGATAAGAGATACAAGGTTTGGGTGAACACCGAAGGTTACATCGATCAACTATACGATCTTAAGAAGGACCCATTTGAAGAGAAAAATCTTTTGCCCAGCCATAAAGCAGAAATTCAAAGCGTGTTGCAGAAATTTCAAGAAGTGGTGGATACTATGCCAGAGAAAGATAAACGGCCGAAATATGAAGAGCGCGCTTCGAATCCCTGGGATAAAACATTGAAATGATGAATCGGCGTGAAGGAACCCGGCGGCTTGAATTTTAACGTGGTTTCTAGTGGTCTATGACATTTGATTTTGTTAATATAAAGAGCAGCATCGGCTTCTAGCCGGTGTGCTTTTTTTTGCAACAACCATGAAATCCTGGCCGTTGCGTGCTTCTGATGTATGTACCCTTCAGTTGTTCTTACATTCATCGCCATTATCAAAACATGATGATTACAAATATCAGATCGATACCCTCATCCAAAAACTCACATCCATCGCGCATTCTCCGTGTATCCATTTAGCCGAAATAAAAATGTTTTCAGATGGCTAAATGGTTACTATAAAAGAATAATGGGGGAGAAATGAAAAGCGATAAAAAGCAAACTAGCAATGTGTTTATTGTGACGTTATAGTAGTGACACATCAAAAAAAATTTATAGAAGGAGACGGTACAAATGTTCAACACTCGATTTACAATCATTTCTGTTTTATTCGCTCTTATTTTCGTACAGAATTCCATTTCTAGTAATCATGCTGGTAACACCATCGATCTATTCAATGGGAAAAACTTGAATGGCTGGAAAGCGCTATGGCAGCCCAATCAATGGGTAGTTGCCGGGAAGGTGACGCTGCAAGAAGACGACCCCACCAAATTTAAGATTCATGATGGGACCGGCATTATGGTGAACGGGAAAAATGGCAATACCACCAACCTGCTGAGTGAGCACAAGCATGGTGACTGCAAACTCCACATCGAATTCAATGTCACCAAAGGCTCTAATTCCGGCGTTTATTTTCAGGGACTT
>CAZEZQ010000216.1:0-7803 GCA_964516245.1 uncultured bacterium
GTTTGGGTGATTTGGGCGGTATTGATCCCTTGGATGGGCGCGGTCGTATTCAGTGCGTGGTTTGGGTTGTGGTTTATAAAAGATCAGAATTTGGATGATGATGAGAAGGAGTTATCAGATGATTGCGAATGATTCCTGGCCATTCATCATGTTTGTCATTTATTTGATCATTGTGTTTGGTTTGGCTATTGGGTCAAACCAATTGATGAAGGGGCGGCCGTTTTTACGGGAATATTTTTTGAGTGGGCGTTCGCTTGGGATGTGGGCATTGGCAATGACCTATGCGGCGACCAGTTCCAGTGGAGGCAGTTTTACTGGATTTCCTGCGTTGATATACCAACATGGATGGATCTTATCGCTTTGGATCGCAGGATACATGATTGTCCCGGTTATCTGTTTGGGGTTGTTGGGAAAGCGATTGAATCAAGTGGCTCGCAAGAATGATTCTATTACTTTACCCGATATTTTTCGAGACCGATTTGAAAGCCCGATGGCCAGTTCGATGATCGCTGTTATCTTGGCTTTGTTTATCAGTGTTTATTTAGTCGCGCAATTCAAAGCGGGCGGCGTAATCGTTCAAGTATTATTGCAGGATCAACCTTTCTTTCAACGATTGTCTACTAGTGTGGCATGGTTGCCGAATTGGTTTTCATTTTTGAGCGATGAAACATCCTTGCCTAGTGCTGGCTATTGTTTGGGATTATTAATCTTTGCGGGTTGCGTCATTCTGTATACGGCGTATGGGGGATTTCGGGCCGTGGTTTGGACCGATGTGCTGCAAGGTTTTGTGATGTTGTTTGGAACATTATGTCTATTGTTTTTCGCAATTCAATCGGTAGGGGGTCTTGATTCAGTTCCCTCAACATTAGTGGAGCAATCGAAATCGTTTCAGCATCATAACCTCTTATCCGGACCCGGGCCAAAAGGTGATGCGATCGATGGATTTTTGCCGATTGGTTTGATGATTTCATTCATCATTTTTTGGCCGATCACTGGAGCCGGTCAACCAGGAACTTTGATTCGATTAATGGCATTTAAGAATACACAGGTGTATCGATATTCAATCTTTTTGGTTACGGTTTATTATTCGTTGATCTATGTTCCATTAATTTTCATTTTTATCTGTGCACGTGCTGTGTTGCCCGAATTGGATGACCCCGATCAGGCGATGCCAATGATGGTGACCACTGTGGTTCCACCGCTTTTGTCTGGATTTCTATTGGCGGCTCCCTTTGCTGCAATCATGTCTACGGTGGATAGTTTTCTATTGATGATTAGTTCGAGCCTGGTTCGAGATTTGTATCAACGGAATATCAATCCAAACGCCTCGGAAACACTGTTAAAACGATGCAGTATTGGTTCGACAATTGTAATCGGTTGTATTGTCATGATTGGTGCGTTGAATCCACCGCGGTTTTTGCAGGATATCGTGGTGTTTGCTTCGACTGGATTGGCTTGTTGTTTCTTGGCGCCAGTTACATTAGCGATTTATTGGAAGCATACAACGGTGCATGGGGTTGTGGCTTCAATCTTGGGAGGGCTTTTATCAACTGTGATCTTGTATGCCATCAATTGGACGATCCATGGAGGAATCGGACCGTATAATTTGCTGGGAATGTTGCCTGCGATCTGGGGATTGGTGGTTTCATTTCTGGCCGGAATTGTTTTTAGCTTGATTGGGCCGCCACCCAATGAAGCATTGGTAAAGAAATATTTTTACCGCCATGTTTAGTTTAGACGGTCGTCAAAAATCTTTTTGGAGCGCAGGTCATAGACGCGCCTCGGTGGGCGTCCCCGCCTGCATCAATTACGATAACATCCCGCGAGAATCGACCGGAATTTCTTCCAAAGTCCCATCTTCATGTTGTAGATATACGGTGTTTTGTAAATTCACACAAGGGCATATATGGTTGGGGATCACATGAATCCGTTCACCGATTTTGGGGGCGGCGTCACACTCTGAGATATCGACTTCACCATGTTCTTCACTTAACCGAACAATTTTGGCATCCGGATATTCACAGACATAGCCGTATCCACCAAGAGTTGGATCATTGCAACCATCACTGGTTAGGGTTTTGCTTCCAGCATCAATTACTACTTTTTCTGGGACAGCATTGCTGATTACGGTACAAAGGATATGGGCGGCACAATCTGCAATTTCGCACCAGCCTTTTAAGAAGGTGTTCCGGTCATTATAAATATATGTGCCGGGTCGAATTTCGGTTAGTGATGGGATTAAATGGGATTGATATAACGTAGGAGTGGAACCTCCGGAAATGGTATTTGCGGCGAATCCATTTCGATCCCAAAGAGAGAGAATTTCCTCAATATAATCGGCTATTTTTTGCAGAGGTTGATCTTGTTCACCGGGTGGAATGGATAAATGCCCGGGGAAGAAAAAGAGGCCCTCCAGCTCGATTCCTTGAGTTTGATCGATGGTTTGCGCCAATTGCAAGGCTTGTTGAGCCGATTGTGCGCCGGTTCGATGATGTCCCACATCGATATCGACGAGTAATTTTAAAGAACATTGATTGCTCTGTACGGCACGGGCCAATGATTCAACAGCAACAACTGAATCAACTGCGACTTGGATCGTATTGGCTTTGGCTAAATTGGCAATATGTTGGCAACGGTGTGGATCTACTGCTGGATACGCGATCAAAAAATTATCATGAACAGCTGCCATCACTTCGGCTTCACCTACTTTGGCAACAGTTAACCCACTGGCGCCAGATTCAATTTGCAACTGTGCCATTAGGAGGGATTTATGAGTTTTGGTATGAGGACGAAGTTGTAGTGAATGCGATTTCGTATAATCAGCGGCGCGTAGGATGTTGTTGCGAACCGTTTCGAGGTTGATTCGAATCGCTGGCGTTGGGATCTGGCCATACTGAATCATGTTGTAATA
This sequence comes from uncultured bacterium, assembly GCA_964516245.1. Taxonomy (GTDB): domain Bacteria; phylum Hinthialibacterota; class Hinthialibacteria; order Hinthialibacterales; family Hinthialibacteraceae; genus CAZEZQ01. The sequence continues at coordinate 2,912 of CAZEZQ010000216.1, forward strand.
TCTCGGTCTCGGTATTAGAATCTTGTACCCACTTACATTACTTTATCTATAATTCAATTTCAGTCACTGTGTCCAAGTGGTATGTACAAAAATTTTTGAAAATGACGAGGGAAGCATTGTTTCTACGATTGCGGTTGATTGTTCATTTGTCCCTTCTAAAGGTGATGATTGAATTGTAATATCCCCACCCGTTTCGGGATAAAAATGAAGATTTAGTTCTTACTGGAGTGATAAAGATTTCACGAATATTCATTCCGCATTCTTTAGGATTTTTATCCCTCCCCCAAAACTGAGCACCCACAAACGAGTAATATCATTTGGTTCAAAAAACATGCGTGTGGGGTGGCGGAATGGGTAATCATCCACTTGGGTAAATGTTGGATTGGGATCTCTTAGGTTGGTTGTTACCCACAACCCTTGCACTTCGGTAGCCACATACATGATGTTGGGATTTGTTGGATGCAGGGTTACTGATTCAACACGGTACAAATCGCTAATCCGCTCCCAAGACCCGCCCCGGCCGGTTGTTTGATAAATTCCACCCACTTCGTTGAATGAGGTTCCCCAATGGCTGAACACGCAGGCATACCAAGTGTTTTGATTGGGGTCATGGGGATCAATTACTAAGTCTTTCGTCCATCGGAACATATCCGGATGGCTGACATCTTCCCAACTTTGACCTTGATTGCGGCTGATGAATACACCGGAACTTTCGGTGAATGCACCATTTTCATCACGCCTTCCAGAATAACTGGCTACGATATCGCCATTTTTGAGAACATGGGTCGAGAAGGGGTGCCCCTCGGTCCGCGGCGGTTCGGCGAGTTTCTGCCAGGTTGAATTGGAGCCGGAACTGAGGTTATTGGTAACATAAATGCCACCTTCAGAGCGATGAACAACGCTGGCATACAGCCGGTTATTCTGTTCGTCCAATGCCATCCATATCACGGGATGGCCGAAATTGTGGAAAAGCTCCCATGATTGACCTTGGCCGGTTGAAAACACAATGCTTCCATCGCCATTATCAATATCGCTATCTTGCAAGTATGTACTTTGATATAGATCATGAACGGATGACGTGCAGCCATACAAGGTGTTGGTTTGAGAATGTTCGATGAACTGATATGTGCTATTGTGGGGCAATCCCAAGCTTCTTCCGGCTGACCAGCTTTCACCATTGTCTTCGCTGCGGATGCCTTGAATATCTGTAAATGCGGTTAAAACCGTGCTATCGCCAGTCCAATGCAGCCACCAGCAGCTGGTGTTTTGCACTCCATTGGTCCGGTAGGGCTGCCCTTGTGAAATGGGGGAACCTGGAGGATTTTCATATTCCTCTTCTACATAGGCTTGCCGCCAAGTGGCGCCGCCGTCGCCAGTAACATGGGCGAACCCGAAATCAGTGAGGATTGCGCGGTTGGGATCGATGGGAGAGACAGCGAACCCAAGGGCGGTTTCTGCCCAAGACCAATTCAAGTCACCGCCATCGCCCATCCAGCCGGTGGCGATATTTTGGTTGTTTTCTGTGAGAAACACTTCATCCCAGCTGGTTCCTCCATCAAAAGTTTTGTACACAATAGGCACACCGGCACATGGAGCGATATTGCCCCCAGCCACAAAAGCCGTATCGATGTCATTCAATGCCATAGAGACAAAGAAGGGCCGGTCACAATCGCGGAATCCATTGTTTGATAGAGACCATGAAGACTCTCCCCAATCAAGACGGTAAACGCTTTTTGAGCCCCAGTGTTCACTGCCTTGCATATCTACCCATACATTCGGGTCGTGTGTGACAGCAAAAAGGCGGATGATTCCGTTTTCTTTTGCGCCTGCCATTGCAATGATGACTTCATCATCAGGAATGCCGTTAATCGGTTGAAGAGAAAATTGATCGCCGCCATTGGTTGACACCAACAATCCATCCAGCGTAGCAATAATGATTAAATCTCCATCCCAAAATACTCCGCCGATGAGCAAGCCACCGTTATGATTGGATGAATATTTGAATTGAAATGATTCACCGCCATCGTTTGAAAAGAACAAAGTATCCCAGGTGGTGATCATCAATCGTTCCGTTGAGTTCGGGTCGGCATAGAGAAAATAGGCTTCAGATTCTGTTGGGTCATCCGGCAATGGCGACCAAGTTTGCCCGCCATCTTCGCTTTTTGAAGGAATTCGAAAATCTTCTGCAAAGTGTAGAGCATATAATATTTGTGGGTTTGATGTAAAACGGACATGAGAATTCACTCCCCCTTGAAGTTCACGAAAATCCAACGTTTCCCAGTTTCGGCCAAAGTCGAGTGTATGAAACACCCCAGTCATGTCTGTGGCCATGTACATTTCTTGAGTGTTAAAGGGACTTAAGCTGGCTGAATATAAGGCGCCGCCTCCACCAATCCCAGTTATGTTCTGGTTTTGCCCCCCGGGCTCAGGTAAAGGTGTGGGAGTTTGAACCGGTGTTGGGGTTTGCGAAGGGGTGTGGGGAATAGGATTTATATTGCTGCCATAAAAAATTTGATTTGGAACAGAGCCAACTTTGTTAATTGAATAGATTTCCACATTGTCTAAATATATAGTTACATCCCCATCTCCCGCTAGATTGGCTACCTGAAAAATGGGGGTGATTGCCGTGCTAGGAGTGTCGTATACCATGATTATTCTATGGAAGCGATCCATAAAGATGTTGCTATTGGCGGGGATGTTGGCAGCGACAGAACCGTCGAATGAACTATCGAGCGCAGCCAATGCTACGGCAGCGCCTGGTACGGTAGAGTGGACTGAGGCCCGCAGCAATACTACATGATCATCGACTGTTAAACTGGGGAATTGAAGAAGCGAGATTTGCCCTGGGGCGGTGGTGATGGATACGCCTGTGCCATCACTCATCCCTTGGCTGTCGGATGGGAGCGCGCCTACTGATACAACACCTGCTGGCGCATTGCCGAAACCTCCTGGAAGTTCTGTAAACTCATTGGCTTGATCCAAAGAGAAATTTCTGATTAAAGTTAATCCTGATGTATCGGATGTTGGAATTGCCGGTATTGGTGTGACTGTTGCTTGTTCGGTAGGAGTGGGGGATAGGGTTGGAGTATTGGTGATATCAGGAGTTGGTTCTTGTTGGCTTGCAGTTAAACTTGATTCTTGTGTATTGCCATACACTCCCATATTGACGCGGCCACCATTGGGTTGTGGCTCGTGTGTGATATTTGCGTTAGGGTCACCGGCGTCTATGCATGGGCTGTGGACATTGTCAGTTACCCATTCACCATTGTTTCCCTCAACCGGGGGGAGCCATCGGCCTCCGGTCGATTTTAAGTGATAGTCGTGATTTCTAGAATCGGCGAAGAGTGGATCAGAAGAGATGTTGCCTAGGCCGTCGATCGTTTCTTCTGAATTGGTATAAGAAACGGTTAAACTTGATGTGTCATCGACAAAAAAATCATCACCACCATTGCCCCAGAAAATGCAATTCGAAACAAAGGCATTGGATTGCGATTCAATCAAAAGGCCATTCCCTTCGCTGAATTCTTCACATGGATTGTTTGCAATGGTGCAATGGGTTAAGGTTGCGCTGGCACCGCGAATTACTCCATCAAATTCTCCGCTATCCAGATAAACAGCGGTCCCGCCGATGCTTGAACCGGGTTCGCATTGGTTGTTGTAAATCAATTCATGATCCAAAACAGATTGGGCGCCTTCATCGATAAAAACGCCCGCTCCCAAAGATGGGGCGTAATTGCTGCGGATCACGTTGAATGACATACGCGCGAAATTCTCAGGATTAAACACAATAATGCCGCCGCCCCAGCCATACCCCAGATCGCGGCCAATCTCATTGTTTTCGATAAGATTGCTGCTGATCTCGGCAGAGGGAGAAGCGATATACAATCCCCCGCCATGGTCGCTGACACCTATATTGTTTTGTATGATGTTATTTGTAATGATGCTATTGCCGCCACGAACCGAGATGCCAGCGCCGCGGCCGCCGGTGTTGTTTCGGATTGTATTGTTTTCAATGCGAATGTTCGAATCTTCTGCGCCAATGCCGCCGCCGAACGAATCATCGGCGCTCACGTCATCATGCAGAATATTATTGCCTTCAATGATATTGTTCGAGATGATCGGTGAACCTGCAAAAGAATAGATTCCACCACCGGTATAACTCCAAGGCAGGTTGTCTGTGTTTCCCGTGCCACCTGTGATACGAAACCCGTCGATTACGGTTTCCCCTGCATTGACGAGGCTCATTGCGGCATTGGAGCCATCGCTTTGGATAGTTGTGAGGGTGGCATCTTGGCTTCTTGCAGTGAAACTTTCGCCATAACTGCCCAGAACTTGGATCGATTTGTTTTCAATGCGAATGTTCTCGATGTAGACGCCTTGCGCGACGTTGATCACATCTCCATTATCTGACGCAGCATCAACGGCCTCTTGAATGGTATTAAATGGTTGAGCATGTGAGCCGTTTTCATTGCCTGATGTGTTGTTGACATCGACGTGTAAATCTGCTGTATAAGCTGTAAAAGAGAGAAATAATAAAATCATACTGGAAATCATTTTCATAATATTCTCCATAAACATTCAGGGTAACCATTTAGCCATCTGAAAGCATTATTATTTCGCCCATACATGGCTAGGGGTTTTATGTTTCTTTTTTCCAGGGGCGATTGCCCCTGGCTATTATATAGCGCGCCCGTTGAAGATGCTGGAAATTTTTTTTATTCAGCTAAATGGATACCATTCAGGTGAAATCGATTCACTTGGATTGCTGGAAGACGAACCGGCAAAAAATCCATTCCAGAAAACTACCACACTATATACAGTAATGTGGGTATTTAATCTGCACTGTATGTTGTTGCAGGCGGGGACGCCCACCAAGGCGCGTCTATGACCTG
>CAZEZQ010000217.1:0-4761 GCA_964516245.1 uncultured bacterium
AAAGTGATAGAAGAAACCCATCGCGTCTTAAAGAAAGATGGACATTTTGTTTTGGTCTTAGGGGATTCTGCACCTTATGGAGTATATATTCCAACCCACGAAATTTTAGCGGAAATTTGTATGAACGTAGGTTTTTCAGGCTGGGAAATTGAAGACTTAAGGAAACGCGGTGATAAATGGCGGGAAAATCCACAAAGACATAAAGTAAAATTGAAAGAAGTCATCTTAACTGTAAGGAAGTAGGCTTAATGAGCGTAAGCAATCCCGCCAGTGCTTTGGGGGAAGCGGTTGGGAAATTAATTGAGTATGAATTAGAACAAACGCTTGCTCCTATATGCAAAGACAAAGGTTATTTGTATGACCGAGGCGGACCTCGAAAAGAAGTACGTAAAGGGGTTAACTTGTCCATGGTGAATGCCTCGGGCAATTCATATACATTGGATGGAGTAATATGGACAAATGATTGGGAGCCAATCGTACTTTTGGAATCAAAGTATTTACGTTACAAAAAACACAATCGAGACAAAGCAAGTTCGACATGTTCTTCACATTACTCTCTGAGAAAGAAATATCCTACCATTAGAAAAAGTATCGTTATATTGTCGGGAAATTGGTCTAAACCTTCAAAATTATTTTTGGAAAGTTTTGGGATTGAACTCCATGAAGTTCCCTTTGAGTATATATGCAGTGTACTGTCAGATTATAAGATTGACTTCAATTGGGCTGAAAAAGATCGTAATGCGGCAAAAGTAGCTTGGGATAAATTTCAAAACTTATCTGATAGTCAAAAAACTGATATAGCAGAAAATCTTATAACACCCATTCGCAAACAATTAACTAAAAGTATCGGTATCACCTTGCAAGGTATGAGCAATATTGCCCAGCACATTACCGAAATTGAGATTCTTCTTAAAACAGATCTTCAAGAATATTACGTAAAAAGTTTTGATACAATAAAAGATTCATTGATATACCTACTTTCATTACAAACAGATTCACCAGATATTGCAAAAGTATTATCTCTAATTCATGATGAATGAAGACATCTCTGTATAGATAAAAAACGAGTTCAAGTCTACCCAACCAGATCAAATGATAGAACGAATTCATGCCAAAAAACAAAAACTTGATTCGCTCCGGCCCTTGTCTCCGGAGGCTCTGTCGCGTCTTGAAAAATGGTATGATGTCGAACTCACCTACACCTCCAACGCAATAGAAGGCAATACTCTCACGCGGCAAGAAACAGCTCTGGTGTTAGAAAAAGGAATAACCGTTCGCGGCAAACCGTTGAAAGACCATGAAGAAGCTGTCGATCATCTTGATGCTCTTCTCTTTGTGAAAGAGCTGGTTCAAGAAGAACGGCCTATCACAGAAGCCGACATCCGTGATATTCACCGTTTGGTAGTAGGTCGAACCCTGAAGAGTGAGGCGGGACGCTACAGTCAACATCCGCGCCGGATAGCGGGTTCCCAGGTGATTTTTCCCAATCCAGCAAAAATCCCTGCCCTTATGGGAAAGTTTAGCGAATGGCTTTCAATAGCTTCAAACACGCCAGAAACTGCCTTGGAAACTCACTTAAGATTAATTTCCATCCATCCCTTTTCTGATGGAAACGGACGCGCGGCTCGCTTGCTAATGAATTTGATTTTGATGCGAGGCGGTTATCCCCCTCTAGTCATTCGACCAGAAGACCGGCCGGATTATCTGGATGCCATTGAATCATTTCAATTGAGAGAAGAAAAAGAGCTTTACAATACTTTCATGCTAAAACGCCTCGAGTCTTCTCTGGATGATTATCTTGAATTTTTAGAGCAAGGCCATTCTCCTTAAAATCAAGAGATGGCCTGATATCAATTATCACCAATGTTTTATTCAAATTAACGCAAAGACGAGGTTTCTTGGTAAACCTTAATATTTTGCTCAATCATCGAATCAAGAGAAAAATTCTCCTCCAAATTCTTACGCCCCTTTTGGATCAGTTTTTTACTGAGATTGTTGTCTTTCCGAATTTTTGTAATCGCTTGGGCGAGCGCATCGGCTGTGGGTTGTACACAAAGGCCGGTTTGGTTGTGTTTCACCAAATCTCGATTGCCTGGCACATCAGTCACCACCACCGGTGTTCCTGCATCCCAGGCCTCAAGCACCGTAAGAGGCAGGCCTTCCCATAGCGAGGGCAGCACAAATACATCCATTGCTGCATAAAGATTATACGCCTTGTCTCGGTGGCCCAAAAATTTCACTGAATGTTCGATCCCTAATTTTTGGGCTTGTTCTTCCAACTCTTGCCGGTCCGGCCCGTCTCCGGCAATGATCAATACCTGCTGGCTCCCTTGATCCAACAGGCGTTTCTGGCTTTCAAGCAGCCGGTCGATCCCCTTTTGCCAATGCAGGCGTGCCAGTGTGCCCATCACAAACTGGCCCTTTTCAATCCCCATTTCCCGGCGAATCTTATTTCCCGCCAGCCGGGCCTCTTCATCATCAAGCCGTTGGCTTGGGATGGCATTGGAGATCACGCGGCAGCGGTTTTTCGCGTCGGGCACGGCTGAGAGCAAGTCCTCTTTCGTATGATTCGATACTGCAATGTAGGCAGCGGTTTTGGATGCAAATTTCCGTTCCGATTGGTCAGCCGCTTTGCGCCGGAAAGCGCTGGTATAATAGGCGGGATGATAACCGTGAACGGTATAAATCACCGGCGAGTCACCATTGCTCCAAGCGCGGCGTCCAAGATAAGCCGCGCGCACGCCATGAACGTGGATATGAGTAAAGGGTTCCTTTCGGTAAAGCTTCTTGAGTTGGCGGGTGGCTTTGAAAGGCCATGAACCATCCATTGCCACTTCGTGCATCAGGCATCCGCTAAAATCGAATTGCAGTTTCAGTGCGGCATTGTCGGTGGGGGCGGCTACAGAAACTGTGGCTCCTTCTTTTAAAAGCCCTTGCGAAAGGTGTAATACATGGTGGGCCGCTCCCCCTTGGAGAGAAGCCACTACGTGAAGAATATGCAGAGATTTGGTGTCCATCATGCGCTCTATTGTAAACACAATAACATTTTGGTTAACCGCCAGGGCTGCTCCAAATGTCCTTTAATATCTGCCACGAGGTTGCGCGCTCGAATCCCGACCACGATCCAATGCTCCAGCGTCCCAGCATTTTTACTGATAAGTATAGGCGCAATAGAAACAGCCGTCTCTTGCCGAAATATTTTTGGGTGAAATAACACTGGCTGCGGCGGTATTCAATTTCACTGCCTTCAGGATCACTGTCAACGCTGGCTCCATGTTCATGGTATACATGAACTTCAGCGGTGTGTATCACGGGGATGCCATGTTCTTTCGCTCGCAAACACCAATCGATGTCTTCGAAATAGAGGAAAAAGTTTTGATCCCAGGGTCCGATTTTTTCTGCTGCATCGCGTCCAAAATATAAGCATGAGCCAGATGCCCAGGCGACTTCCCGTGTTCGGCAGCATTCAGCCAGCGCCCGGTCTCGTGCCCAAGATTTGCGCTCATAAAGGCCCTCTTCCAACTGTTTGCGTTTGGCTTCGGCCTGTGCAGTGGGGAAATCTCCCCAGGTCAATTGGGGAAAGCCATCCGGTTCGAGATGCAAAGGGGCAATAATGGCGTTCATGTCATGGCGTTCCCAAATGCGGGACAAACTGGCTGCTTGGATTGGTTTGATGTACACATCGCTATTCAGCAGTAAAATTTCATGATTACGGGTTGATGCAATCCCCTCATTGACTGCCGCCGCATAGCCGTCGTTTTCAGGCCGGGAGATCAATTGAACATTGGGAAAAAGCGATTCAACCATCGCCGCGCTGCCATCGCGTGAGTGGTTGTCAACGACGGTGATTGCGAACGCTGTGCGCCTGGTATATTGGCCTTCCGGTTTTTGGGTGAGCGATTGTATAAGTTCCTGCAAATGTTTGGAACAATTGTAGTTGATGATAATAATGTCAATCACAGTCGTACTTACAATTCATGCAAAGATTTTGGATTGAAAAAAGCGACCTAAGGCCGCTTTTTTCAATGAGACACTTCTAATCATAATTCGATTTAACAATTTAGAAGATATGTATAGAATAATCGATTCCAATCCAGCATAAGCCACTTTTGGAGCGCAGGCGTCTCGCCTGCTTTATATGAAGCGCAGTCGTCTCGCCTGCTTTATATGAAGCGTAGTCGTCTCGCCTGCTTTATATGAAGCGCAAGTGTCCCGCCTGCTTTACTTGTAGCGCAGGCGTCTCGCCTGCTTTATATGAAGATGCAAGCGAAACGCCTGCGCTCCAAAATATAATATCTACTATGCGGCTATACTCTATGTTTTGCTAAATCTTCTTCAGTCATCCATGTCAGCCGCAGAGTTGAAAAAGACTTGAGGACCGTCGGCAAAATTTGCGTAGGTTTCGTGGACGTTACCTTCTTTGACATCACCCGCATGAAGATAAACACGATAGTTCAAATGCCAGGTTTCGCCGTCTTTCAACACCTGTGTCCCATCATGGTCATCTCCGATAAAATGTGAAAGGCCGAATGGATTGGCGGTGAAAAGTCCATAGCTGCGAACGTGATAGCGTGTCGGATAAAAAATATTAGAGGGATGATCCATAATGGTAAAACCAGCAGTGATGCCATCCACCGGTCCGCTATAATCACACCAGCGGGCAGGTTTGCCCCATGCCTGGCGCTCAGAAACCAGGCCATTTGAATTGGTTATGGTCCCCCCTTTTCCGCCGCCTTCCTGCCGCTCATCCATCGACGAGGC
>CAZEZQ010000217.1:4771-6070 GCA_964516245.1 uncultured bacterium
TCAATCCACCTTCTTTGGTGTCGTTGAACGAAACATCTCCATTTGAAGCGGTAAGAAACAATTCAAAATCAATGAAGCGTTGATCTTCCGGTGTCCCCCAAATGCGCATCACCCGGCGTTCATCTAGCGCCAAATTACCATCTTGATCAACCCAATCGATATCAGCGTCAATAACCCCCACCACGGGGTTCGAATAAACATGGTTCAACTCAACCAGTTGTTGTTTGTCTTGTTCATCAGAATCGCCGCTCAAATGCCAAAAATTTTCACCATTAACATCCCCATGCGACACCCAAAGCGATTGGTGGTGTTTGTGGTCATGCCGTTCATCAGGCTTCGGGTCCATAGGATAACCACGTGTCATTCGGGCTCCACTGGGGCCGATAACGGGATAAAAGATGGGCCGGGGCTGGCCTTTGCGCTCGTAAAGCAAGTCTGTGAATTTTTCACCACCGATGGAAATTTCGAGTTTGCGATTTTCATTCGAGATAGAAACCATATGCTCGTTGGTGATTTCACCTTCTTCCATCATGTAGGTGCGTTTTTCATACGCTGGCAAATCGTTGACAATGAACGCCAAATATTTTTTCCCACCATACTGAACAATCACAGCTGGAACAGTTTCGGCTTCGCTCACCAACTTGAACTGATTGAGCGGCGGTGGGTTGTCATCATCTGTAAGTTCCACCAAAACAGGACAATTGTCGCGGTCTGCGTTGCCCGCAAAGACGGATACTTTGTGAAACGCTTGAACAGATGTTGTGAGCCCCAATACGAAAGCCATCAGCAATAAGGTTATTTTTTTCATAATACACTCCTCGTTTTTATAGTTTCCCGTAATTGAATTATGAATCAAAAAATCACGTAAGAAATCAACCTTACGAAGTGTTTTTCAAAAAAAACTGAATAGTTTTTTCATTCCTCCCCCAATGCAATGGGCTGATCTTTACCCCCAAGTTTGGAGGATGTTTTTTTGTCCCCCCTTATTAAGGGGGGTAAGCACCGCAGGTGCTGGGGGGATTTGGCGGTGTGAGAAAAACCATATCTCCCCTAACCCCTCCCAGTCTTGCTGATCTTTACCCGCAATTTGTGGTATCGTTACTCCTCCCCCAACTTGGGGGAGGCCGGGAGGGGGTTGTGGGCTCTGCTCTAATGTGATTTAAGCATTCTCACCCTTCCTATTTTGATACAAAATAATTTACGATCCCATCAAAATACTTTCTTTAGATAGTCAATACTTTCTTTCGCGATGGTTTCACCATCGGGTGTATAGTCAAATACTTCAACTGAAACATAACC
>CAZEZQ010000217.1:6080-7803 GCA_964516245.1 uncultured bacterium
AGCCGCTGTCTTTTAAAGCCTGGGCAATCGGGGTGAAGTCCACATCACCAGTGCCCGGGCCTTTTTTGTTGCGGTCATTGGCGTGGAAATGTTTGGTAATGTCTTTGTTATTCCGTATCACAGAAGGAATGGGATGCGGTTCACCGCCGCACATCGCCTTGGCATCGAGATGCAATTGAAAATTGGGGTGGTTGACGGCCTTTATAAGCCCTCGCCCGTCATCGGCTGAATTGATAAAATTGGTTTCTGAATACGCCAGCGGTTCAAAACAAATGGTTACGCCGCATTCTTTAGCGGTATCCATGCAACTTTGGTAAAACTCAACCGTGCGGTTAAAAGTGTCTTGATAAAAGTCGGCCGGGTCCCAATTGCGCTGCTTAGGAGAGCCGTGCACCATCACTTTGCCTTCCAAATCGGCGCAAAAGCGGATGAGCTCTTTATAATAATCTATGCTTTGATTGCGAAGATTATCATCCGCGCAGTTGATATGCAGCGGTTTATCGGCGTCTTTCGGCACAACCAGCAGCCAATGCAGGCCTATAATATCCAGCCCATTGTCGCTGGCAATTTTTTTGAGTTCATTCCGCTCAGCCGATGAAATCTCGTTCACAAGCTTTCCCAAGGTGAATGGAGCGATTTCGATCCCATCATAGCCGCATTTGGCTGCACTCTCACAAACCTCTTTGAATGGCGCGTTTTGATAGGTCTCGTTGCAGATTGCGAATTTCATGAAGTCTCCCTCTCTTGATTCAATTTGCCAACCTACGGTCACAACAATCTATTATAAGGGTGGAACTTGATCTTACGAGGGCGATTCAGGAATCGTCAAGGTATATACAGGCATTACTTGGAATGGATGAACGCGTTTCGCCACCAGCGAATTGTTCGGCAGGCAAAAAAGTACGTCGATTTTCTTTCCGTGTATCCGATACGTCACCCCGGGGCAATCTTCGGGAATTTCATCAATGGTTTGATCGGCTGTTACGTAGTGCCCAACCTCAATCACCATGTTCCGATACACAAAAGAAGCTTCGCTTTGTTTCACCATCTGCAATGATTCAGCCAGTCTTATGCGGTCTTCGGCTTGGGGCAATATCTCAATGAAATATTGCACGCATTTGCCCAAGTGGGTGTTTTGATAGGCAGGCACATCCTGCAGATCCCCCTCTTTCAACGACTCCGCGATTTGCATCACCGTTTCTTCTGTATAAGAGACAAATACAGACCATACCAACGATTTGAGATATAAGAGAAAATTTGTGTGTGTCATATTCTGTTTTTTCATATATTTCTTTCGAGATTGTTACTGGATATTAATCGTAGTTTTTCATCATTCAAGATCAAACACTAGTACTCTGTCAAAGATGAAATGATGGCAAAACATTTCAATGTACTAAGCCGTCACGAGGGCGAGGTTGAAAATGCGCCGTGGCGTGCTCCCGCCGAGCCGGTTTTCTGCAAACACGAATGCTAATGAATTTAAAATTTTTCACCCATCAATCCATGCTTGACAAACCACTAGATAGAAAGAATTGAGAGACGCGGCTGCGGCTATGGGTTCTTGCTTAACTTTCAATCCATTTCGCCGAAAATAATAAGGAATTCAATCAGCTTTGTACTTTTCGCAATAGGTCAGTCAAATGAAGTGAATTCTAAAATAATTTGAATGGCCTTTTATTCCTCCCCCAATGAAATGGGGCCTGCGCGCCGTGGCGGGGAGGTT
>CAZEZQ010000218.1:0-7801 GCA_964516245.1 uncultured bacterium
ATGGCGTTCGATGACACAGGCTCCCAGTGCGACAGAGACCACCGCCGCGGTTAATGAGGGTGTATGGTCTGAATAGCCGACCGGCAAGTGAAAGGCTTGTTTTAATGTATGCATTGCCGCGAGGTTGGTATCTTCAATGCGCGAGGGGTAATTGGTGGTGCATTGCAGCAGCACGATATTCTCGTTTCCCGCTTTGCGGATGGTTCGTACGGCTTCATCCACTTCAGACAAGGAGCACATTCCTGTCGAGAGAATGACCGGTTTCTTTTTTTGGGCGATGTATTCAAGAAGCATCGGCTCCACCGCCTGGCCGGAGGGGATTTTATAGGCCTGAACTCCCAATTGCTCTAACACATCAACATCTTCTTCGCTGTAGGGTGAGGAGAGGAATAGGATGTCTTCTTGTTGGCATACCTTCAGCAATTGTTCAAAGGCGGATACATCCAGTTCCAAACTTTTCAGCATATCGAGTTGGGATTGTTGGGTATCGGTGGTCTTGAGTTGGTAGTTGGCTTTGGGGGCGTTGATGCTGGCAACCCGTTCGGCTTTGAAGGTTTGAAATTTGACACAATCGGCCCCACATTCTTTGGCGGAGCGGATGAGTTGCTTCGCCATCTCTAAATTGCCGTTGTGATTTACCCCGGCTTCGGCAATGAGAAATGGTTTGTGATTTTCGCCGATTACGTGAGGTCCGATTTTTATGGTTTTCATTATATTATCTCGAATCAAATGTCGAATTCGTATCATTGCAGCTACATAAAGCTTATATAAAATATAACGTTATTTTCTTGTGGTCTATGTCAATTGAAATTGTGGGATAAAAAGGGACATAGTAACCATTTAGCCATCTAAAACATTTTTATTCCGCCCTTTACAGGGCTAGGGTTTTTGTGTTTCTTTTTTCCAGGGGCGAATGCCCCTGGCTATCATATGGCACCCCGTTGGGGCTGGAATTTTTTTTTCATTCGGCTAAATGGATACGGGACATAAAGGACAAAAAGGACCTAAGATGCCAAGTTGGTGGGATTGTGAGAATGAACCGGCTGGAAGCCGATGCTGGTCTTTGTAAAAAAATCAAATGTCATGGACCATGAGGAAAGATTTTACTATTTTTTTAGAAAAAAAAAAGGAAAAATCTAGTTACATTCAACATTTTCGATGATGAGAGCAAACTTTACTCTTTATTTTTTTTCTATTGGAAAGAAATAAATTGGGCTTAACTTGAAATGCTCTGACAATTTGTGGATGTGATTCATGTTGAGTTTCCGTTTTCGGTTTAAGATGCGGCTGCCCAGTTCAGGGCTGCCCAAGAGACGTCCAAGCGCATTGGCCGACATGTTGTGGTCTTCTATTAATGACTTGATATTTTCGACAGGGTCATTTTCTTTGAGATCAATTGGATAGTTTTCATCTTCATATTTTTCAATTTGTTCGGAGAGTAAATCAAAGTAATCAGACTGGTCTTTGTTCATTTTCTGAATTTTCATTAATTGATACAAAACTTCTGACGCATTCTGATAAGCAGCATCGTCATGAATCGGGCGAATCAAGTGATATTTCATTAGTTCTTTATATGTAGTTGGAATGTTCTTTTTGGATAAAGTGGACGTTTTCATATTAAATCTTTCCAATCTCCTCGATCATACTCTTTGTGTGTAAATATTCCGCGAACAAACAACCTTTTTTTATCAAAGTGAATTACCGCGATCAATCGATAGTTATTTCCAGCAATATTGAATATAGAAACAGTGGTTTTGTTGACTTGTAAATGATCAACAGAAGAAAAAGTTCTCTTAACATCATCTGTATGATCCCAGTCAGCATGGACAACCTTTTTATACCAATCTTTTAGAGAGGGCTCTGCATCTCTATACTTAAGCCAAAATTCTCTCAAGATCTTCTTTGAAATAACTCTCATTAGAAATTATGGCACTCGCTGACAAATTGTCAATAGAAGTTTTTTAAAAAGATAGTATATATCAAAAGATATTTCAAATTAAAATTCGCTAAATTATTATTTGATTCAATTCACTCGATTTAAAGTTGTACTCATCTCCCAATTCGTGTCCATAGAACTAATCTGTACTTAAGCCATAGGTTGCATATATCAACAATGCTTAAATCATGGTTTCATTCAAAGGTATTTTAACTATAACATATTCTAGAAATCGTTCGGTGTGCCTTCTTGGCCGTGAAAGCCTTCTCCAAGAATACCGCCGTCTGTCGTCATGAGATCGCCGATACTCACAAGGCCGTTGGATGAATCGTATGCCATCCAGTTCATTAAGCGTTGTGGGGAGTGGATGTACCACCGGTCGGGACCGGGGCTGCGGGCCACATAGGCGGCGGAGGGGTGGGCATTGCTGGCGGCGCTTTGGAGGTTGTCGCGGCGCATGGTATTTAAATTGCGCCAATGATAGACGCCATCCATCACCGCTTCCCAGGCGGCTCCACTATACTCGTTGTCTTTTGGAATAAAGGGGTCGAAAAAGGCGCTGGAATTGATGTAAGCAATAGGAGTCGTTAGTGGTGACCAAACCTGAAATCCACGTTGGTAAATGCCGTTCCGTGCCCATTCGTTGGGATCATTTATATACCGATTGTTGTCGACCTGGTACATCCCCAGTGCCGTACGGATACTGCGCAAGTCGGCGACAGCGCGAGAAATTTTCGCGCGTGTTTGGGCGTTGAGGAAATTGGGGACGGCGATTGCCGCGAGGATTCCGATGATGGCGACCACGATGAGTAGTTCAATTAAGGTGAATCCTGCAATCTTTTTCTTATTCACACCCACGGTTCTACCCTCTATATTTATGATGAATTCAACAAGAAATTATATCGACTTTTAATATAACCAATTTCCCATTTCGAACAAGAGAGCCTCTTTGATTACTATCTTCAATTTTTAGAAGAAGTTATGTAAATAAGTCAAGATTGTGCTATTCTTCTGTTTAGCTATTCTTCAGGCCTTGCCTCCATTACCAAAACAAAATTAAAAAACTAAATTTAACGGGATATTTCTTACCCAGGGGTTACTATTAACTCTGTATAAAAATCATATTTCCTCTTGTTTTGTTATTCGATACATGCTAAAAGCATGGTAATACCAGTAGATTTTAGAAGTGAAAGGAGGGGGAACATTGGAACGGAAACAATGGGGGTTTACTCTCATCGAATTGCTCATTGTGGTAGCCATTATTGGGATTCTGGCTGCGATTGCCGTGCCGAACTTCTTGAATGCCCAGGTGCGGGCCAAGGTGTCGCGAACGGTTGCGGATATGAGAGCCTTGCATTCAGCCTTGGAAGCCTATTTCATTGATAACAATGGGTATCCACCGGATTTCGATGCGGGCTGTGTTCCAAACGGTCCGAGTATTCGCAAAAACGAATCGTTGAGTTACGGAAAACTAACTTCACCTATCAGCTACATGAGTTCTATCCCCACAGATCCTTTCTTTTTGGGTTCTTACGGGCATGAATTGCATCAGCAAAGAACAGAAGACGCCATCCCTTATTTTCAGTACAAAGGACCTTGCGATGACCAACAACCGTTTGCAGGAAGAACGATATACACCATGACCAGTCTGGGGCCAGATCAAGAAGATCAACGGGCATGGAGTTTTGCACACAAAAACGCGCATCAAGTGCTGTATCAAACCTCCAATGGCCTGAATTCAAAAGGGGATTTGTATACATCCAACATCGGAGTTTTGTTTTAATTCCATATCGAGAAGACGATTCGGCAACAAGTCCGATCTAGAAAACGGCTACACAATATAAAGCAACGCGGCCATCCAATCTGCACTGTATATTGTTGCAGGCGAGGACGCCCACCAAGGCGCGTCTATGACCTGCGCTACAAAAAAGACTTTTTGCCGGATTGTCATTGGCTCGAATTCGAAGGCATTGAATGTACATGAAAAGCATTGCCTGAATTATTATTTCAGGATTACTAATTTTTTTCTAGGAGGAAAATGTATGAACGCATTTGCAAACGTATCGAGAGGCTTCATGAGAAAAAAAGAATGTGGATGGGTGCTCACAAGTTGTATTCAGTTTCTGGCAGTGTTTGCTGTTTTCACGCTGCTGATTGGGATTCATGCGGGTGTTGCGCAAGAAGGACGGGTTTCGGATGGATTGCAGGTGCTTTACACCTTCGATGAAGGGAGTGGGACAACGGTTGGCGATACTTCGGGAGTGGGCAGCCCGTTGGATCTTACGATTGACGATCCATCAGGAGTGGATTGGGGCAATAGTTTTATGACCATCAATGGCTCCAATGAAACCCTCAAGATTACCAGTGGTGAACCGGCTGCCAAGCTGTTTGATGCCCTGACAGCCACAAATGAGATTACGATGGAAGCCTGGATTATTCCCAGCAACACTACCCAGGTGGGTCCCGCGCGGGTTATGACATATTCAGTCGATACAGGAAACCGGAATTTTACGTTAGGACAAGATGGAGACAATTATCAAATTCGCCTTCGAACTCCTGAAACGGGAAACAATGGATTTAATCCAGTCGTTGACACGAATGATGGAACATTAGCCACTGAACTGACGCATGTGGTCTATACACGAGCGGCTGATGGTACTGTAAATGTATATTTGAATAATGAAAATGTTGAAATCTCAGTAGATACACTTCCAGGAGATTTTTCCAACTGGGATGAAACCTTTGAATTCAGCTTGGGGAATGAAGTGAATGGCGACCGTTTTTTCCAGGGGACTTATTTCTTGGCAGCGGTTTATAACAGAGCCCTAACTGCTGACGAAGTGGCGCAAAACTTCAATGCTGGCGCCACAGAGCAAACCCTAACTACAGCCGAACGTTCTTTTTCATCCAATCTCGTGTTTGTTGGTGATACATTGGACATTACGATTGCTGTAGATAACCCAACTACTGGGACGCTTACAGAAACGTTTCCCGAAGGATGGATCGCATCCAACATCAGCATTGATGGGACGGTTGACGGCAATACGATTGAATGGACACTTACTCCTTCAACCACAGAATTGACTTACACGCTGACCGTGCCCGATGACGCTGAAACCAGCACATTTAGCGGTTCGACACCCACCGGAATTGATACTTTAGGCCCCACTTCTGTGGATTTAATCAAAAGCGGCGCCGGTGATTTGGAATTCAGTGGGGATATTGGTGAAATTGAAGCACCCGGAAGTACTGAATTCGATGGATCTGAATTTATTGTGCGGGGCGGCGGCGCAGATATTTGGGGTGGAGCCGATGCTTTCCACTTCGCCTTTAATGAATTTGAAGGCCCCTTCCGCATGGCGGGGAACGCGCTTATGGGCCCGTTAGACAGCGACAGCGAATGGGTGAAAGGCGGTTTGATGGTTCGCAACAATCTGACCCCTGGTTCTTCAAACGCATTCACTCAAATGGATGGCTCTGGAGATAACGACCAGTTGATCCGCTGGCAGCAACGATTGGAACAAGGGGCTGATTCTCAAGCCGGAGATTTTTTTGAAAATCAATTCGGCGATATGCTTATCGAGCGCCGGGGAAAAACCGTCATCACGAAAGTGCTTACCCCGGATGGTGAAGAAGTGGTGTTGGGGACTCATTTCCTCAGCGATATGGAAGACCCGGTTTTTGCGGGTTTGGCAGTCACCTCACACGATGTTGGGGCATTGAGCGAACTGTTCTTTACTCCTGGATTAAATAACTTTGACTTTATTGAATTGATGAATTTGAGCGCTGAGCGGCGCTTCTCTGATTCGAATCCGAGCCAAGGCTCAACGATTACTGTAACTCTAGCGGCCTTTAGCCGAAACACGGCAAATTTCACCCTCACCGAAACCCCGCCAGAGGGCTGGACAATTGATAATGTGAATACGGATACGGGCAGCGCAACTTTGAATGGCGATGGCAGTATTACTTGGGAAGCTACTGGGGCAGAAGGTGAAGTGACGATGACGTATGATCTCACTATTCCTGAAGATGTGGACGAAGGCAGTTTTGATGGTGAAATGACAGCCGACGGTGAATCGACCGATATTATCGGCCAGGAATTGGATCTCCCACCGATTCCAGACAATATTGGTTTGGTGGCCCTATATACCTTTGATGAAGGAGAGGGGACAACTGTTGGAGACTCTTCAGACGTTGGCGAGCCTTTGGACCTCACCATTAGCGACCCAGCGGGTGTGGATTGGGGAGACGATACTCTCACAATCAATGATTCCAATCCAGGCCTCAAGATTACAAGCGGTGAACCGGCAACTAAACTGTTTAATAATCTTACCCCCACCAATGAGATCACCATGGAAGCGTGGGTTACTCCCAGCAATACTACACAGAGTGGACCCGCACGCATCATGTCTTATTCGGTTGATACGGGAAACCGGAATTTCACTATGGGGCAAGATGCGGATAGTTATCAAATTCGCCTTCGAACCCCCGTAACAGGGAATAACGGTATTAATCCGTATGTAGCCACCGATCCTGGCACTGTGGTCACCGAATTGACGCATATCGTTTATACCAGAGCGGCCGATGAAACAGCGAATGTGTATTTGGATGGTGAAAGTGTTGCCACATCAACAAATACGGTCCCCGGTGAATTTACCAATTGGAATGAGGAATATGAATTCAGCTTGGCGAATGAGGTGAATGGTGATCGTTTCTGGCAAGGAACTTATGACTTGATAGCGGTGTATAACGTTGTTTTAAGCGCCGATCAAGTTATGGAACGTTTTAATGCCGGGCCTGATTCACCAATAACGGATGTTTCTGATTTTATGTTGTATTAAATGGCAATTGTTTTTCTTATAACTTGTTTATGGCGCTGCCATTAGGCAGCGCCATTTTCTTTTCTTTATGTGCCAAATACGTAATGGTCACCGCTGCTGATAACACCGTTGCTGGAATCATAGATGTGCAAGGGCATGCCTACTGCCGCTTCATAGTCGGTGTCGGGCATTGAACCGTGCAGCACGAAACCGCCATTTCGCTGATTTTGACTGGGGATCCATTGGAACGTAGTGCCATTCATGCGCCGGGGATTTGCGTACTCAGGGTCCCACAATGGATAGGCGCTGTCTTCCGCTTGAAACATAGTTGAGTTAGCAACATCAATTCCCTGGCGGAAGGGATCGAGTGGAACCGAGCTCATGTAAGGAACTGGGGAGGTCAAACGCGCCAAACGAGCCAAGCGCAGGTTGCCCGCTGTGCTGGGCGTTGGAGGGTACATATTGTTATCCAGCCGGTAGGTTTCAAGCGCCAGGGCCAGGTTTCGCATTTCGCCTTGGCTGCGCGCGACTTTGGCCCGCACCTGGGCGTTGAGAAAATTGGGCACGGCGATCGCCGCCAAGATTCCAATAATTGCGACAACAATGAGTAGTTCGATTAAAGTAAAAGCTTTCGATGGTTTTTTCATTTCGAAATCCTTTCTCCAAAACAAATAATTCGATCGATTCTTTGCTTATACTTTATCGAACAATTTTTATACTACAAGTTTGTTAGAGGAAAATACAACATTAACAATAATCAAAATTATGATTCATTGGAAAATCGCCCACGGAAATTACCCAATCGAAAACACATTCAAGTTTGAAAGATTCGAACAGGATCGGTTGAATGCTTTCCAGATGTGCCGTTTTGCCGGTTTTGTCTGGCAGGCTGTATGCAATGCATGGGAAAAGAATGATCGAAAGTAGAATGAAGTTAGCTGAACTTCTCTTATGAAACACTTGATGCAAGTTCAGAGATTTAATTGGTTGTGCATACTATTTGCGTAAATCAGAAGTCGTTCAATCAAACCGGCTCGGCGGGAGC
>CAZEZQ010000219.1:0-7793 GCA_964516245.1 uncultured bacterium
TTGATTTGGTTTCTAATTCGACGTGGGTTTCGAAGCCGACTACAGGTTCAAATTCCATGAAATGCCCTCATTTGCTTTGAGTTTGTTTGAAGATGTTTTTGTTGCACTAGATTTTTATTGCACCTAATTTTTATTGCAATTGGGAATTGTAGCAAATCAAGCTGTTTTGGCGAAGCCAGTGAGAAAAGGGATTCAATAGGGGGTTATTCACCAAATACCGCTTTCGGGGTGGTTTGGAAGTTTGGGAAAGTTTGGAGTTTTAGTATTTCTTCATTGTCAAATCGTTGAGTTTGAGAATACTCATTTTGGGATGGTTGTGAATACACATCAATCGTATGGGTTTCAATATCCACGATCCACACTTCTGGAATATTGTGTTTGGCGTAAAGGGGGACTTTGGTCAAACGGTCGTATCGCACGGAGGAATCTGCTACTTCCACTATGAGATAAACATCATCTGGTCTGACATCTTTGCTGCGGTAAAAGTCATCGCGTGGTTTGAGTAGAGTAAGATCCGGTTGGGGTTCTGTGTATTCATTCAATACGATAGGGTTCTGGACATGAACAATCACATTTTTTTGCAACTGCTCTGTAAATGTTCTTACCAAATAATCAACAATTCCCGCATGCATTCTTCCAATTGGTGTCATTGTGATAATCTCCCCTTCGATGAGTTCTACGCGGCTGTCTTCATGGAGAATATTGGCTTCGCCCATTTTGTGGTATTGATCGATGGTAAATTGGTAGTTCTTCACAATTGCACTCATTATGTACCTCAACGTTAACCAATAAGGTCTTTTATAGAGATTTGAATATTGGGAAACGAAAGAAGAGAGATATGATCTTTTTTGGTGTAAGTTGTTTTTTGTTCATATCCATCCGGTTTCGGGTTCCTGTATACTTCCAAAGTGTCATCGTCCAATTTAAGAATCCAATATTCTGGGATTTCGAATTTGGCGTATGAGTTGTTGTTTTACAGTTGAATCAAGTGGATATGAAGAATCTGCAATTTCTATGACGAGATAGACATCATTTTGATTGGGTAAACGTTTTTCATAATAATCATCTCGATATTTCAATAGGATCAAATCGGGTTGTGGTTCAGAATAGCTACCCAATTGAATTGGATTTTGGTGCCAAACAATCACATCTTTGCCGATATTATCTTTGAAATAATCTGATAAACGTGCGACTTTGCTGGCATGGCGTCTTCCAATCGGTGTCATTGTGATGATCTCCCCTTCGATGAGTTCAACGCGGCTGTCTTCGTGGAGAATGTTGTCTTCGCCCATTTTGTGGTATTGATCAACTGTAAATTGGTAGTTCTTCGCAATTGCGCTCATTATGTACCTCGAAGTCATCCTATTAAGTCTTTTACAGATATTTGGTTATTCGGGAATGAAAGAAGAGAAACATGATCTTCTTTGCTGTAAATTGATTTTTCTTCATATCCTACGGATGTGGGGAATCTATATACTTCTAAAGTGTTGCTGTCTAATTTTAAAATCCAATATTCGGTAATGGAAAACTTTGCATAAAGTTTTTGTTTTACTTTTGAATCCATTGGATAGGAGGAATCTGATATTTCAATGATAAGATAGACATCTTCATTAGTAGGGAGTTTTTCTTCGTAAAAATCATCGCGAGGTTTCAATAAAACCAAGTCAGGCTGCGGTTCAGAATATTCACCGAGTTGGATTGGATTTTGAGGCCAGACGATTGCATTTTCATCTAATAACTTATCCAGAAATTTCCCGATTCTTGCAACTTTACTGGCATGGCGTCTTCCGATTGGTGTCATTATGATGATCTCCCCTTCGATGAGTTCAACGCGGCTGTCTTCGTGGAGAATGTTGTCTTCGCCCATTTTGTGGTATTGATCAACTGTAAATTGGTAGTTCTTAGCAATTGCGCTCATTATGTACCTCAATGTTATCCAATTAAGTCTTTTATAGAAATTTGAATATTGGGAAACGATAGAAGTGTAATATGGTCTTCTTTATGGTAAATTTGTTTTTCTGTGTATCCTTCTAAAGAGGGATTTTTATAGACTTCCAAGGTGTCATTCTCTAATTTTACAATCCAATATTCAGGAATTTCGAATTTTGCATAGAGTTTTTGTTTTACTTTTGAATCTAAGGGATAAGAAGAATCGGATATTTCAATGATGAGATAAACATCTTCTTGAGTTGGGAGTCTTTCCTCATAATAATCATCACGGTATTTCAATAAGCTCAAATCAGGTTGAGGTTCAGAATAGTCGCCGAGTTGGATTGGATATTGATGCCAAACGATTACATCATTTGCCAATAGACGTTCAAAAAATTTACCTATTTTCGTACCTTTACTGGCATGTTTTCTCCCGATTGGTGTCATTGTGATGATCTCCCCTTCGATGAGTTCCACACGGCTGTCTTCGTGGAGAATGTTGTCTTCGCCCATTTTGTGGTATTGATCTACGGTAAAAGAGTATTTTTGGACTTCTACATTGGCTGTAACCATAATTCACCTACGATCTGAAAATCTCTTGTACAGTAAGTTTGATTTCTTCGATTATTTGAGATGATACTGTTTCGTTGCCTTTATAGAGTTTTGATTCTTGATACAAGCCATCTTGGGGAGTTCGGTGGATTTCAACGCATTGTTTTTCGACATCGATAATCCATACTTCCGGTATCTCGAATTTTGCATAGAGAGGGAGTTTTACTTGACGGTCCAATGGATAGGATGAGTCAGACACTTCGACTATTAAGCTGACGTCATTCTGATCGGGTGCTTTGGTTTGGTAATAATCATCACGTAACTTCAAAACCATTAAATCTGGTTCAGGCTCATTGTATTCACCTAATTGAATAGGACCTTGAACGCGGACAATGGCTTTTTTATGAAGTTGAGAAAACGGTCCATTCAACAAATAATCAACGATTCCTGCATGTTTTCTCCCAATCGGTGTCATTTTGATGATCTCTCCTTCGATGAGTTCGACTCGGCTGTCTTCTTGGAGAATGTTGGCTTGGCCCATTTTGTGATATTGATCGACTGTAAATTTGTACGGTCTGACTTCATTTTGGGTTTGTACTTGTGTGACCATAATTCACCTATTAATTGAAAATCTCTTGAACCGTGATTTTAATTTCTTCAAAGAAGTTTGATGAAATTGTATCATTGGCTTTATGAAATTTTGATTCTTGATAAAAGCCATTTTGGGGAGTTCGGTGGATTTCAACGCATTGTTTCTCCACATCGACAATCCATAGTTCTGGAATTTCGAATCGTGCATAGAGGGGGAGTTTCACTTGTCGATCCATTGGGTACGACGAATCAGAAATTTCAATGATCAAGTACACATCATTCGGAGTTGGTGTTTTCTTTTTATAGTAATCATTGCGTGGTTTTAATAAGATTATATCCGGTTCTGGTTCGTTGTGTTCATCCAATTGGATAGGATTTTGGATGCGAACAATAGCCTTGTGGCTTACCCATTGGTTCAATATAGCATTGAAATGATCGACGATTCCTGCATGTTTTTTTCCAATTGGCGCCATTTTGAGAATCTCCCCTTCGATGAGTTCAACGCGGCTGTCTTCGTGGAGAATGTTGGCTTCGCCCATTTTGTGGTATTGAGCGACTGTAAATTTGTATGGTTTGACTTCATGTTGAGTTTGAACTTGTGTGACCATGATTCACCTGTATTTGAAAATATCTTGCACAATCAATTTGATTTCTGGGAACATCAATGATGCAACTGTATCATTCCCCTTGCAAATTTTGGATTCTTGATAGCTGCATTCTACCGGAGAACGGTGAATTTCGACGCATTGTTTTTCGACATCCACAATCCAAACTTCTGGAATCTCAAATCGAGCATAGAGGGGTAGTTTGACCTGGCGGTCAATCGGATAGGATGAATCTGAGACTTCAATGATGAAATAAACATCATTTTGATCAGGTGTTTTATTCTGGTAATAGTCATCACGTGTTTTTAATACAATTACATCTGGTTCTGGTTCGTTGTGTTCATCCAATTGGATTGGGTTTTGGACTCGAACGATTGCCTTATGGCTAATCCATTGGTTTAATTTCGCATTGAAAAAATCGACGATTCCTGCATGTTTTTTTCCAACTGGCGCCATTTTGAGAATCTCCCCTTCGATGAGTTCGACGCGGCTGTCTTCATGGAGAATGTTGGCTTCGGCCATTTTGTGGTATTGAGCGACTGTAAATTTGTATGGTTTGACTTCATGTTGAGTTTGAACTTGTGTGACCATGATTCACCTGTATTTGAAAATATCTTGCACAATCAATTTGATTTCTGGGAACATCAATGATGCAACTGTATCATTCCCCTTGCAAATTTTGGATTCTTGATAGCTGCCTTCTACTGGAGAACGGTGAATTTCGACGCATTGTTTTTCGACATCCACAATCCAAACATCCGGAATTTCAAATCGCGCATAGAGAGGGAGTTTCACTTTGCGGTCGAAGGGGTACGAAGAATCGGCAACTTCGATAACAAGGTATGCATCGGTATGGTCTGGCATTTTGTTTTGATAATAGTCTTCACGCGGCTTTAATAAAATGACATCCGGTTCTGGTTCGTTGTAGTCGCCCAATTGAATCGGGTTTTGAATATGCGCCAACACTTGTTCAGGAAATTGAGAAAATTTCTGAGTCAGATAGTTTACGAGCCCAATATGTTTTCTTCCGATCGCTGCCATTTTGAGAATCTCCCCTTCGATGAGTTCTACACGGCTGTCTTCATGGAGAATGTTGACTTCGCCCATTTTGTGGTATTGATCGACTGTAAATTTGTATGGCCTGACTTCATATTGTGTTTGAACTTGAGTTACCATGGTCTCTCTCCGTTCATGTTTCATTTCTCTATAGTTTATATGAGTTGGAT
Organism: uncultured bacterium; assembly: GCA_964516245.1. Classification (GTDB taxonomy): domain Bacteria; phylum Hinthialibacterota; class Hinthialibacteria; order Hinthialibacterales; family Hinthialibacteraceae; genus CAZEZQ01. Next base: position 4,904 of record CAZEZQ010000219.1, read on the forward strand.
TTGATTTTACAGTACAATTTTCTGCATAGATTCCATGTTTGTTGCTCAATGCCTGTTGGGCGGGTATGATGAACAGAACTTCAGGATTGTTATCAGCACAATTTAAATGAAACAGTTGGGAGACCACACGGTTTATGAGCAACTTTTATATCACTACCGCCATATCGTATGTGAATGCCAAGCCCCATATGGGCCATGCCTATGAATTTATCGCTTCAGACGTGATTGCGCGCCATCGGCGAATGATGGGCGATAATGTGTTTTTTTTATCGGGGGTGGATGAGCACAGCGCCAAGGTGGAAAAAGCGGCGCGTGAAGAAGGGCTGAGCCCAAGTGAATTTTGCGACAAGATGGCTGTGGTGTTTCAGCATTTGCATGACGAGTTGGGAAGCCTATTGAATGGGTTTATTCGTACTAGTGAGCCTCGGCATCATGAGGCATGCAAAGAACTTTTGCGCCGCGCCAATGAAAAGGGAGATATTTACAAGGATAAATACGAAGGCTGGTATTGCAGCATACAAGAAGCGTACTACCAGGAAGCGGATTTGGTGGACGGCAAAACGCCGGAAGGTTATGAAGTCAAGTACATCCAAGAGGACAATTATTTTTTCCGATTGAGTAAATATACCGAGCCGCTCAAAAAGGTATATGAGGAAAACCCGAATTTGACTTTTCCTGAAACGTACAGGAACGAAATGCTGGCCCTATTAGATAGGGGGCTGCAGGATATCAGCATTTCGCGATCGACGACCAAATGGGGGATCCCTATCCCCTGGGACCCGGATCATGTGTCGTATGTCTGGTTTGATGCTCTGATCAATTATCTCACTGGAATTGGGTTTTTAACCGATGACGATCTCTTCAACAAATTTTGGCCTTGCGATGCTCATGTGATCGGCAAAGACATCACCCGTTTTCACTCGGTTTTATGGCCAGCTATGTTAATGTCGTGTGATATTGAGATTCCCAAGCAGGTGGTGGTTCATGGCTTTGTAAATTTAAAGGGAGAGAAGATGTCTAAATCCATCGGGAATATTGTGGACCCGCATCAAATTCTGGAAGGCTATGGGCGGGACCCACTGCGTTATTTCTTGATGCGTGAAATTGCTTTTGGCCAGGATGGCAATTATTCAGAGGATGCGTTGATTGGGCGTTATAATGCAGACTTAGCCAATGATTTAGGCAATTTGTTTTCCCGCGTGCTTTCGATGATCAAGAAGTATCGAGACAGTGTGGTTCCTCACGCTGCTCATACAGCAGATGCCTTTCGAGATAGGATTCCGAAAGCGTGTGAAACTTATGTTGAAAATATGAAAACCTATGCGACGCATCGGGCATTGGCTGGCATTTGGGAGTTGATTTCTTTGGCCAACCGGTATGTGGATGAACAGCAGCCTTGGGCGCTGGCAAAAGATGAGACGAAAAGCGATCAATTGGACCGTGTATTGTTGAACTTGGCAGAGGCGCTTCGCGCTACAGCCATAATGGTGTATCCCACGATGCCGGAAAAAGCCACTGTGATGCTGGAGCGACTCGGTTGCCCGGTGGAAGGAGAGACTCCATTGATTTCTGATTTGGAGAAGATTGATTTTTGTGCCGGGAAAACTGTTTCACCTGGATCCCCTCTTTTCCCCCGTTTGGAAAAGTGAAACTATGCAAAATGGAAGAACAATTCTTTCGATGCTAAATTGCTCTTTCTGATTATTTCGTGTAGAATCAACTGACAATCTTATTGAAATGAATGGAGTGGAATAATGAGGAAAGTTGCTGCATTTACTTTAATTGAGCTATTAATTGTGGTGGCCATCATTGGGATTTTGGCTGCTATAGCCGTGCCCAATTTTTTGAATGCGCAGGTGCGGGCCAAAATTGCCAAAACCTATTCGGAAGTGCGTTCGGTTATGACGGGGATTGAAACCATGCGTGTCGACCGGAATGTGCTTCTGGTGGATTTTTGGGATGACGACCGAGAGATTGGCCAAAAGAGAATTCGGGAAACGTTTGCCGGTGTAGGAGGCGGGAATAACGACCGGGGCGGCACAACGGGAGTTCTCGCACCGTTAACCACTCCAGTGGCTTATCTGAGTTCAGTGCCAACTGACTCTTTTTCAACCAAATTGAACAACAAAAACGATGCGCCCAGTACATTGATTGCATCCGACCAACTTCCACCAATCACGTATTTATATTTTGATAATGACCCGGAAATGGAGGGGACTGAGTGCGGGGCGTTGGTGTTTTGCAACAATGATTTCCGCAATGTCTCTCAACTTGGTGTGGGAGAATATGTGCTTGTGGCTTACGGTCCAGACTTGGCGCGGCAAAACCCTCCCGGCTATGGTTTGCCTTATGCCGCTTCTAATGGACTTTCAAGTATAGGTGATATTTGGATGCGCAGCGGCGGGGGGCAAAACGATAGCAACTAAAGGTTAAAAACAAGTCTTGGAAATAAAATTTGTATCTCATGAAAGCGGTGCAAAATGTCACTGCTTTTTTTATATAATCTCGAACCTACTATGCTTTCAATGCCATTTCGTTAAGAAATATGGCAAGAAATGGGTGGCACAGGTTTCCTCACCTGTGCTTAAAACTTGTATGAACTTTGGATGGATTGGCACTGGTTAAAAAACCAGTGCCACCCAAAAGTTTTTCACCCTCAACTAAATGACATCGAGTACGGCTTGTCCACAAGGTTGTTCTGCCATAATAATGGGAATAAATCAACATCATTGAAGGAATCATGGAGGCATGGGATGAAAGTTTTGGTGATCGGCAGTGGGGGACGTGAGCACGCTTTGGTTTGGAAACTGCAGCAATCACCCAAATGTTCAGAAATTTGGTGCGCCCCCGGTAATGCCGGTATCCGTGAATTGGCGGGGACTGTATCGAT
>CAZEZQ010000220.1:0-3729 GCA_964516245.1 uncultured bacterium
AGTTGCAGGCGAGGACGCCTGCGCTCCAAAAATAACTTTTTGCCGGATCGTCTTTTATCGCTCAGCGAGAAAGAGTTGGAACGAAAAAAAAACCTGCTCGAACAAAACAATATTTCTCCATCGGCTTTTGAACAGGAACAACGAAATGTGGCTTCTCAGACGAACGCCGCACTCCCGAACAATACGCCAATCTTGTTATATTCGCCGAAGAAGGCAAAGGAACCGTGCATCTGGGCGACGTCGCCACCATCACCGAACAATTTGAGTTGGATGAAGAGAAAATTATATTCAATGGCAAGCGGGCAGGAATTCTACGAATTTTAAAGACCGAAGAAGAATTAGGGTTTACATTTTACTCAGCTTTCAATTTCGCAGTTATCTCGAACCATTTATCGTGATGATGGCAATCCCATTTGCATTAATCGGTGTGATCTGGGGGCATATCATTATGGGCTTGGATATCACCATGCCCAGCATGATGGGTTTTATTTCACTGGCTGGAATTGTAGTGAATGATTCATTGTTGTTAGTGATATTTATCAAATTGCGCATCAAAGGCGGAAGTGAAGTTTCCGAAGCTGCCGCCATGGCCAGCCGAGACCGGTTTCGGGCGATTTTGCTTACATCGCTAACCACCATTGCCGGGCTGACCCCGTTGTTATTCGAACGAAGTTTGCAAGCGCAGATCTTGGTTCCATTGGTGGCCAGTGTGGTATTTGGTTTGTTGGCTTCCACCTTTTTGGTGCTTGTATTGATTCCAATTTTTTATACCTGGCTGCCCAACCGTGAAGCGGCAGTACACAAAGATGAGTTTTTGTAGAGTGGTTATGAGACACTTATAGGACGGGCATTAGGCATTTCTTTAGGATCAGCACGCCTAATTTGATCCGCTGCGAGTGTTACGACTGCGATTGTTTCTCCGTCAACTGTCATAAACTCTACTTCATAGTCTTCTCCATTGTTATACACATAGACTACCACACCAATATCACCCTTGGTTAAATTGTATTCTGGTAGATCTTCTTTAAGTACAACGCGCGTTAATTCCTGAATCATGATTCCTTCTCGGTATAAGGATGAGCAGTTATCAAACGAATTTGTTTTTCGTCTTCAATTAAGTGCCATACTGACAAAATATTCGGAGTTTTACCACTTGGTGTTAATATTTTGTCTCTCACTCTTAGTTTAACACCATACTTGAATTCGATCATTTCAAAATTTTCACTCTCCCTTAAGTGAAAGTATAATGCATCACGAAAGATAATCCAATTATTTTTGTCAAAACCAAAGTGATGAAAAAACTTTGCTTTTGAAAATCCGTCAGGACTTTCAAAATCCAATAGGTATTTTGTAATTTTTTCCTTCGGGATTATGATATTATAATCTAGAATCTGGATCATCCGAGAATTTCTTATTCCACCTTCAGCACGATCTTGCCAAAGTTCTTGCGGTCGAGCATGCGTTGTTGGGCGTCTTTGGCTTCGGCGAGGGGGAAGACTTTGTCGATGACTGGTTTGATGCGCCCGCGTTCGGCCAGTTCGATCACTTTCTTTTGTTCGACCAAAGAGCCCATCAAGGCGCCGTGTATGGTCAGATGGCGGGCGTAGATTTTCGAGATATTCATTTTCGCTTCCGGACCCCCAGTCACGCCACAGGTGGCCAGACGGCCGTATTTGCGCAGCACATCCAAGCTGCGAACGAAGATGTCTCCGCCGATATGCTCGAACACACAATCGACGCCTTTGCCATCGGTCAGCCGCATGCATTCTTCCACGAAATCCTGCTGGGTGTAATTAATCACTTCATCTGCGCCCAGTTCTTTGGCGGCTTGCAGTTTTTCGCCGGTTCCGGCGGTGGTGATTACACGCGCTCCAGCGATTTTGGCCAGTTGAATGGCTGAAATGCCCAGGCCGCTGCCTGCTGCTTGTATTAAAACCGTTTCGCCGCATTGTAGATCCAAACGGGTAAAGAGCATGTGCCATGAAGTCAAGAAAACCAGAGGGATCGAAGCCCATTCTTCCATTGAAAAGCGGCCGGATACTGGAATGATATTTCGAGCCGGTACGCATATATATTCGGCATACCCCCCCTGGGTTTGAAACCCCAGAATTTTGAAGGAATCACTGCCGCTTTCCATGCCGGCGAGGCAAAAATCATCCGTACCATTGGAGAGGCCGGGGGCCACGAGCACCCGGCTGCCCACATCGATGCCTTCCACCCCTTCTCCCAATTCAGCCACCGTTCCAGAAACATCGCTGCCGCCGATATGGGGCATGGGGATCGGTACGGGACGCCCGCCCAATCGAACCCAAATATCCAGATGGTTCAACGCGCAAGCGGCGATTTTTACTTTCACTTCGCCCGCTGCGGGTTTGGGCTCTTCGATATCGGTGTATTCCAATCGATCCACATCTCCATGTTCTCGAAAAATAACCGCTTTCATGGTTCTCCTCCAGAATCAAAATATGTAAAAATAGGCCAGGCTGGTTGTGCCGTTCCACTTTATTAACGGGTTTGAGTTCAGCATAATCACGATACACTCGTGAGTGAAGCATTCGATCAATGAAAACTTTAACAAACGATTCAATCAACTATTTGGTGGATTCATTCCACTCAAGAAATCATTGGGAAGTATTGTTCTATTTTATTCCATTGAGGAGTCTTTCAGATGGCATGGAAAAAAGTGCTTGTGTTGTGTTTGATATGTTTGATGTTGCAATCGTGTGGCTCAACCGGAGAAAATATTCGTGATACCATTACTCGTTGGTTTGGGGGAGAGACCACACGTGCCCTTACAACCAAACGGCTATCGGTATTCGATTTTGATGACAAAATTCGTGGGGCATGGGCAGGGCAAATGGTGGGTCTTGCGTATGCCTCACCTTACGAATTTGAAGCTCAAGGGACGATTTACACCGGAGACATACGAAACTGGCAGCCAAATTATATTTCAGAAGCGTTGCAAAAAGAAGATTTGTATGTGCAGATGACGTTATTGAACGCGCTTAAAAATACAGGATTCGCCATTACGGCGACTGAAACCGCCCCCTATTTCTCACAGACAAACTATCCGCTGCGTATGGCCAATCTGCGGGCCCGTGACAATTTAAGATCAGGCATTGCCCCTGCCAGCGCGGGCGCACCGAATCAGAATCCCTATTTTGCTTCGGTTTCCTTTCAGAACGAAGCCGCGTTATTTGGCATAGCGGCGCCGGGCATGCCGCAATCGGCCGTGGCCATGGCGGGCCATGTCGGCCAAATGATCGCCGCAGAAGAAGGCCTTCACGGCGGCCAATATATTGCGGCCTTGTTTTCAAATGCGTTTTTTGAAGCCCAGCCCCAACGGATTGTCGAACTGGCCCGGTCTTCACTGCCAAACAACAGCAACTACCGGCGAATGGTCGAAGACGTGCTTCAGTTTTATCGCAACAATCCACAGGAGTGGACGGCCTGTTGGCAAATGCTCCAGCAGCGTTGGGCTGGATACGAACAAACGCCGGATGGGCGTGGCAGCGCTCTAAATGTAGAAGCGGTTTTGAATGGTGGATACATTACCCTAAGCCTGCTTTATGGTTTTGGCGATATGGGACGCACTCTGGAAATCGCCGCCCGCTGTGGGCAGGATGCCGATAGCAACGCTGGCCTCGCTGTCGGCGTTGTGGGCGCAATGCAAGGGTACCGGCGAATCCCCTCCGACTATACCATCGGCATTGCGCTGATCGATGATGA
>CAZEZQ010000220.1:3739-6620 GCA_964516245.1 uncultured bacterium
ATGAACCGTTTCTGCAAACAGAGGTTACATTCGAACAGGCCATACAATCCAGCAAAGATTTCGCAAGTGAATTGTTTCAGATCTATGGGGGATCGGTGCAAAATTTAAGCGATAGAGAATATTTTATGGTTCCGATTCAACAGCCCAATTGATATGGGAGCGAGTAATTTGTTGTGTGTGAATTTCGCGCAGGAAATTTTTTGAATACAATTCAAACTCAAACTTAATTGCAAATGGATTTTCTATGGAAGGGACCGTTTATTCGCTTATCCCCCCTTTGGTGGCAATCGTACTTTGCGTCATTTTGCGGGAAGCCATTCTTTCGCTCTTTATCGCGATATTCGTAGGCTGTTTGTTTCTTTATTCATTTCAACCGCATACGGCATTCTTCCGCGCGGTTGATGATGTGTTGCTCTCTGCATTTGTCGACGAAGGTCATGCGGTCACCATGTTTTTCACCATTCTCATTGGGGGCGTGGTTGAGATTTTTAATCGCAGCCCGGCAGCCGCCATTTTGCTGGGCCGCATTGCCAATTTGCTGCAGACTCCCAAGCGGGCAGGCGTGACCATTTGGCTTTCGGGAATGATTTTTTTCATCGACGATTACGCCAATTCGTTGATCATTGGCAATTCATACCGTGCGCTTGCCGACCGGGTTCGCATGTCACGCGAGAAATTGGCCTATCTGGTGGATACCACTTCTGCCCCCATCACCTCAATCGCCATCGTCTCGACCTGGATCGGGTTTGAAATTTCTTTGATACAAGATGCGTTAAACACCGCCGGAACGGCAGAGTACAGCGCCTATGGATTGTTTCTTACTTCCATCCCCTATCGATTTTACCCCTTGCTGGCCCTGGTGTTTGTTTTTTTGATCGCCTGGATGCGCAAAGATTTCGGGCCAATGTACAAGGTCGAAAAAGAAGCAATGAAAATCCCCTCATCAAGCGAAGAGGAGGAGTATGAAGAATTTTATTTTACCTCTTGGATCGCGCGAAAACATCCGTGGCTGGCACTGGTCCCATTGGCGGTGCTATTGGGATGTGCCATTGGTTTGTTGATCTACCAAGGTCTTAGTGAAGCCGATCCCTTTCTCACCTTGTTGTGGGCCTCAATGGCGGCGGCAGTCGTGTCGTTTCTATTGCATACGTTCCTTTTGTTCGAACCTTTGCTGGAAATATTTGAACGGTTCATCGAAGGCTGCAAAGGGATGTTTGTAATATGTATGATCCTGCTTTTGGCTTGGGGCATTGGGGATATCTGCAAACGAATGGATACCGGAATGTATGTGGCCTCCTTGCTCCAGGATGGATTCAACCCATTCTTGCTGCCGGTACTCACGTTTCTCTTCGCCGCGGCGATCAGCTTCGCCACCGGCACCAGCTTCGGCACCATGTCGATTCTGATCCCCATCACCATGCCTATCGCCTTGGAGATGTCGCAAGGCAACGAAGATATCTTATTCGGCGCGGTTGGGAGTGTTCTCGGTGGAGCGATTTTCGGCGACCACTGCTCTCCCTTGTCAGATACCACCATCCTCTCCTCCGGGGCCAGCGGCTGCCCGGTGGTGGAACATGTACGCACTCAGCTACCTTACGCTTTAACCGTAGCAGGTGTTTCTTGCATTTGTTTGATTCTAATGGCCCTGAACTTTCTTCCAGTATATTTTTGGCTGCTGGTTGGATTGCTGGCCGTATACGCGATTTTGAGATTTTTTGGGAAAACTGTTGAAGAGAGATATTAATCAGTGGTTGGCTGGAATTTCACCCTCTATAAAATGATAACTACTAATCATTTAATGTTGCTTTGGAAGGAATGGAAGATTCCAAGAATCGTCTTTTGGAAGAAGCCAAGCGTGTGCAATCAAAAAACACTTCTGGCTATTCTTCAGGAAGTAAACGAGCAAACAAGCAAATGAGCTCTGAAACTTGCCAACGCTAAGTACTTTTTCAACGTTCATTTGTGCACCTAGTACTCTGTCAAGCATGAATTGATGGGTAACGTAGTTACTCCTCCCCCAAGTTTGGGGGAGGCTGGGAGGGGGTTGTGGGTATTGAATTTACTAATGGCATGCATTTTCAACCCCACCCTAACCCTCCCCAGGCTTGGGGAGGGAATACACAACTGCTCCCATCAAAGCATTCTTGACAGTCAACTAGTTTTTTCACATAATGGTTTCGTATTCAAAAACTAATGTCCTATCGCAATGGTATATTCAGTGAGCACTGGCCCTCTTTCCCGTGCTTTTCGAGCCATTTCTACCAATTCTCTCACTGTTGGAATCAACTCATCAACTATATCTGTTGTAAAAGAATCTTCATCATCAACATACTCAAAGGTCGTCAGACGCCATTCTTTCGGTTTTTTATGCTCGCCACATATCGGAACCAATTGAATGCTCATAGTTAATTTTCAACTAATACATTATAACACCAAGACATATCCAGCAAGTATCAAATATATAGTTTGAGGCCATTTGCATAAGCAATCTCCGTTTTCAAAAAAGCTTGTAGCTGTAATGTACTTTTTTTGTATGTGTTCTATAATCAATTGACTTTTCATATCGAACTTCTATTCAACCAAAGGGGCGGCATCATGAGATTATATCTTCTTATCCTATCATGCATTTTCTTTTCGCAGCTTTCATATTCCATTGAAATGCAACCATTTTCGATCGACTGGCAGAAAGAGCCAACTTCGGTGGTAGACCGTTCACACCTTTTGGACGCACCAGCAGGCCACCATGGATTTGTGCGTGTAGAGAATGGCCATTTCGTAAAAGGCAACGGAGAGCGGCTGCGCATTTGGGGCATTAATGTTTCATCCCGAACTTGTTTCCCCAGCAAAGAGAATGCGCCGAAAGTTGCAGCCTATCTGGCGC
>CAZEZQ010000220.1:6630-7727 GCA_964516245.1 uncultured bacterium
AGGGATCAATGCCGTGCGTTTTCACCATATGGACAACCATTGGACGGGTTTCTTGGCCGGTGAACCCAATACATCGCGAAAGATGGATCCCATTTTACTGGATCGATTGGATTACTTTATTGCCGAACTGAAAAAACAAGGCATTTTTACAAATTTAAACCTCAATGTGGCAAGGCGTTTTCAAGAAGGAGATGGCGTGCGCGAAGCGGAGTATTTGGGCTATGCCAAAGCCGCCACCTATTTCGACGAACGGTTGATTGAACTGCAGAAAGAATTCGCCCAGCAATTGCTGACCCATCACAATCCCTATACCCAAAGTGAATACCGCAACGAACCAGCGGTGGTGATCGTCGAAATTGTGAACGAAAATTCTTTGGTGGAAGCGTGGAGAAATGGACGCTTGAAGGGTGAGAACATAACAAAGAATCCTGGAACCTGGACAGATATCCCCCCTTCGTATGGAGAAGATTTAACCAGGCAATACAACCGATGGCTTGCAGCGACACAGCCTGAAGATGTGATGGCGAAAATTCGAAATGAGGCCGGAGTGGAAGCAAATGAGCGAATCCCACGGTTGGCGCCAGAACAGTTTGATGAGGCGTCTGATTTGCGCTTTCGTACAGAAGCGAAGTTTTATATGGAAAAAGAGAAACAGTTCTTTATAGGCTTTTATGATTTTTTGAAAACCGATTTGGGCGTCGAAGCCAATATTGTAGGCACGGCAGACCACAATCATTACCGTTCGGGCTATGCCCATTTGGCGTCAACTTCCCTCATGGATGTGGTGGATGGGCATGTGTATTGGCAGCATCCGAACTATCAAGAAGGCCGGGTGGATGGCCGGCGGAATTTTCGGATTGACAATACTCCCATGGTGAATGATCCCGGCTATTCAACAGTCGTGCAATTGGCGCGTTCGGCGGTGAAGGGGAAGCCGTATACGGTTTCTGAAACCAACCATCCTTACCCCAATGAATTTGCTTGTGAGGGAGTGCCAATATTGGGGGCGTATGCGATGTTGCAGGATTGGGATGGAATCTTTTTCTACACGCTCGAACATTCCATGCCGGAGGATTGGGAAAACCGCCAAAGCGGGC
>CAZEZQ010000221.1:0-1916 GCA_964516245.1 uncultured bacterium
CAGACTCACCACTTGTCCCCATTCATGCCAAGGTGTTGGACATCCCTCACTTAAAGGCGTGTCATAACAACCAATATAAAAACCACAGAGTGTCTTGGACCCAAACAAGTGGAGGGGGATGAGTTTCGAGTAGGGAAGCGTATCAGGCGATGGCTGAATGGACAACACGATTAACCCGCTGCCATTCAATATCCAGGGGGGAACAGGGAAATTCGTATCATGATTCATGGCGCAATCTAAGTTGGCCGCAGGCCGCATCGATGTTGCGCCCCCGGCTGTAACGCACGGTGGCATCAATACCGTCTTGTACCAGCATTTTCCGAAAATTCCGAATCCGCTCTGTAGAAGATGGCTGAAAGGGCATTCGCGGCACTGTGTTGTAGGGGATCAAATTTACATGCGAAACCATGTCTTTGCACATTTTTATTAATCGTTCCGCATCTTTTTTCGTATCATTGAAATTGTGTATCATTAAATATTCAAACGAAATTCTCCGCCCCTGCCGCCGTTGGTAAAACCGAAGCGCATCCATCAATTGATCCAATGCGTAGGCTTTCGAGATGGGGATCAATTCAGAGCGTTTTTCATCTGTGGTGGCATGCAGCGAAACCGCCAATTTGCATTTCCAATCTTCCATAGCCAATCGGTACACTTCCGGCACCAATCCCACTGTAGAAAGTGTGATTCGCCGCGAAGACATCCCCAAACCTTCTTTCGCTGTGAAAATATCAACCGCGCGCTTTACCTGATCATAATTATGCAAAGGTTCACCCATCCCCATAAACACAATCCGGTTTACAGGCTTCCCCTGCCGCAAAAAGTGCATGAATTGGCTGACAATTTCACCCGCATTGAGATTGCGGTCCAAACCCCCTTGTCCTGAAGCGCAGAATTTGCAGGCGTACAAACAGCCGGCTTGGGTGGATAAGCATGTTGTAAAGTTTGCAATGTCATCAGATTTGAGCCCTTCGATCTTTCCTGTTTTGGGGTCTGTTTTCCCCTTGTCAGAAATTCTTGGCATCAATACAGCTTCCACGCGCTCTTGATCATCCAGTTCTAACAATAATTTGTAGGTCGCATCCCCCGTATCATGTTGTTCAGTAATAATATGGGGGAGTTCTGTGGAAAAGGCTTGGCAAAGTTCCGAACGCAATGGCTTGGATAGATTTGACATTGTGTCAAAATCCGCAACAAACTTCTGATACAACCACTCATAAACCTGTTTGGCGTGATAAGGTTTATATCCTTTATTGGCCAACCAATCTTTCAATTCTGAAAATGTAATATTGTAAATAGAATTCATATGATACAGGATATACGGGTTTTCATTTTTATTTTAAGTATTATTCTTGAATGATATAATTATACTAGTATAACCATCAATTCGTAAAAACTCGAACTGCTCCAAAAATGGGGGTGTCAAGAAATTTCCCAATGTTCAAATCGATCTATTCCGACTTCAAAAGTTGCATGGAAAACGACCCAGCCGCTCGCGGATTTTGGGGTGGGGTTGAAGTAATTTTTACTTATGCGGGCTTTCATGCTCTGCTTTTTCATCGTTTGGCCCATTTCCTTCATACCCGGTTGCATATCCCCTTTGTCCCCCGCGCTATTTCTCAATTCAGCCGCTTTCTCACTGGCATTGAAATTCACCCCGGCGCCAAAATTGCCTATGGGGTTTTTATCGATCATGGCATGGGTGTGGTGATTGGCGAAACCGCCGAAGTGGGAGAAGGCTGCGTGCTTTTTCAAGGCGTCACCTTGGGAGGGACCGGAAAAGAATGTGGCAAAAGACACCCCACTTTGGGAAAAAATGTCATGGTAAGCGCCGGGGCAAAAGTGTTGGGCAACATTAAACTTGGCGATAATTCAAAAATTGGAGCCCAATCGGTTGTTTTGAAAGATGTACCACCGAA
>CAZEZQ010000221.1:1926-7702 GCA_964516245.1 uncultured bacterium
TACGGTTGTTGGAGTTCCTGGCCGGGTCGTGATTCAAGACGGCCAACGCATATCCCGCAAACCGGGCATCGATCTGGATCAATGCAATCTTCCCGACCCTATTATGGACCGGCTGGAAGTGATCGCCCGTGAAATTGAAAAAATGCACGATGAGATGGAACAACACCATCAAGAACAAGACCATAAACACCATGTTGAAAGTGTAGGACGAGAATCCGCGTGAGTTTTTCTGATCCACAATGGATAAAATTTCCCCGCTGGATCGAATACAGCGGCATCCCAAACCAAATCGTTCAAACCATCGGTGTAGAATGTTGGATTGCATTCCGCAAACTTATCGAACTCGAATGCGATCAAAACCTTACGCCAGATTGGTTCACTTTCCATATTGACCACCTATCGGAATTCACCGGGTTATCAAAAGATTCATTACTTTCTTCTTTGGCAAAGTTGGAAGAGGAAGGATGGATTGAACGAACCGACACTGAGTTTGATGTTCAAAACGCGCGAATCTCAGTACCGATGGAAGCACCGGCCGATGAAAATCAAATTCGTGAAAAATTGGGTTCAGCATACATCATTCTGCGCTACAATCAAAATCTAGCTGCATTGCAGCCCACAGAAATAGTGGTTTTTTTGTATCAAATGATCTTCGGTGTTCGTTTTAATCCACGGATAGCCGAAGATTTGGAAGAAATTGCAAATAGTTATGATATGGGGTTGATTTATGATGTGTTTGCCGAAGCCCACCGTAAAAAAGCGAAAAGCCTTTCATGGGTGAAAACTCATCTTTACAAGAAGTTAATTCAACAGCTGGAAAATGATAAGCCAATTCAATCCGATTGGGAAAACAATGATGATTCAGGTTGAGGTCTATTATGAAAAATTTTTCTACCTTGGGCACAAATCTCAAATCAATAGAAGAACGCTTGAAATCGATTGACTCTTTTCCCGAGCAAGACCCCGATGCGCTAAATAGCGCTTGTCCCAAATGTGACGGATACGGCCATATTATCGATGAGAAAGGGGCACGGCCCTGCGATTGCATCAAAAAAGAAATCGCGCAGCGTGAAATAGCCGATGCCCGTATCCCCAAATACTTCAATCATGCCACGCTAGACAATTACGACGCCCACCGCCCCATTCTGAAAAGCTGTCTGAGCCTGGCCCGGAATTTTGTTGAAAATTATTCGCTCGACAATTACAAAGGCCTGTATCTCTCAGGACCAACCGGTGTGGGCAAAACTCACTTGGCCATTGGCATTCTCAAAGCCTTAATCGAGCGGGGTTACGATGGAGTCTTTTACAATGTAGTCGATTTGCTGGATAAAATTCGGGCCACATTTGATCCGAAAAATCCGATGGAGGCAAAAAACCGTCTCGTTCAAGATTTTGACCGGCAGATTTTTATTCTGGATGACTTTGGCGTTCAAAAATCATCCTCTTGGGTGACCGACCGTCTCTATGCGCTGATCAATCGGCGGTATCAAGATTGCAAGACCATCATCATTACTTCCAACCATTCTTTTAACGATCTTCTCTTGCGTGTTGACAAAGCACTATCCTCTCGTATTATCGATATGTGCGAAGATATTGAAATCAAAGCCGATGACTATCGCCGCCGCCGCTCCATTCGCACACACAGTTCTCAATTCAAGAAGCGTGGCAGTCAAGAAAAGTAATTGCACAGTGAGAAAGTATCATCAAGAATGACCATTGAATCAGACCACAAACCCATGCTTGGTGAAGTGCGCAAAGCCGTAATCCCCGCCGCCGGTTTGGGGACGCGTTTTTTGCCCGCCACCAAAGTCCAACCCAAAGAGATGCTCCCTATTATCGATACGCCCACCATCCAATTTGTGGTTGAAGAGGTGGTCGCTTCTGGCATCAACGATATTCTTATCATCACGGGGAAGGGAAAACGCGCGATAGAAGACCATTTCGACCGTTCTTGGGAGCTGGAAAATTCTCTCAGCGAATCCGGTGATGAAGATCTGTACCGAAGCGTGCAGGAACTCTCAAGTATGGTGAATATTCATTACATTCGCCAAAAACAGACTCTGGGGTTGGGTGACGCCATCCTCAATGCCCGCCAGCATGTCGCGGGCGAGCCATTTGTCGTTTTGTTGGGTGATACCGTGGTGAATTCGAAAATCCCCTGTACCCGCCAATTGATGGATTTTTACAAAGTGTGGCGCGCGCCTGTTATTGGTGTGGAACCGGTGGATCCACAAAAAGTTGTTAATTACGGCATCATATCCGGCAAGAAAATCGATGATAAAACCAGCATGGTATATGACCTGATCGAAAAACCTGACGTCGAAAGCGCCCCATCCAACTTGGCGATTGGTGGCCGCTACATTTTATCTGCTGATATCTTTGAATTCATTGAAAAAACCCCTCCCGGCAAAAAGGGGGAAATTCAACTCACCGATGCCCTTCGTTTGATGGCTCAGAATCAGCGTATTTATGCCTATGAATTTGAAGGCAAACGCCATGACATCGGAAACCGCTTGGATTACCTGAAAACGTCTATTGAATTCGCGTTACAGCGGAAAGATATCGGGAAAGAATTCGCGGAATATTTAATAAACGAAGTCCCTAACTTGTTGCCGAAATCCAAAAAGGAACCTCAACCCACGAAGTGATTTCCTGAAACGAGTTTTTATTACCCCAGTGTCGAATGCGTCCCATCGCAAAAGGGGAGATTGCCTGATTGGCGGCAGCCGCAGTACGCCACTTTTTTGTCGCTATCAATATCTATGATTATGGGACGCTTGCCGCAGGCTTTGTGCGAGCCGTCGCAGTAAGGTTGGCTGTTACTCATACCGCAAACGCAATAGGCTTTGTTGCCGGCGGTTTCATCCACAACATAAGGCTGTTTCGGAAACACTACTTCACCCGCCATTTTTCACCTCTTGATTGAAATCGTTAAAATATTTTGGAAATACTATCCATAGCAGCCAGCATGCGCAAGGGAATCTTATTCACTTTCCAAATCGATCACAATTTCTTGCCCATTGGATTGAAATACACGTACCGAACCATCTTTACGCACTTTTGTCACGACTCCTCTATATGGCCATGAGATTTCAGGCAGATACTCTTCCATAAATGGATTGGGGCTTATGCAAAACAATTCTCCGAAACGGGTATAGACGAACAAAACCCCATGATAGGTGTCTATTTCTAAATCCTTGGCTCTGTTTTGGCCCAGCCAATAGGGGAGTGATTCATTTGCAATTGCAGGTGATTTGTAGGGCAGTGAAGGAGAATTATCAACATGGTTGGCATGGAGCGCACCGTATTGGTCCAACAAATAATACCCTTTGCCATCGGGGTCCAATTCAAAATCCGCAATCACCTCTCGAGTGAATAACAGTTCATTTGGATCGGGAAATACTGCTGGAGTCGCTCCAGAAATTCGTACATCACCGTAAGAAGAAATAAGAAACGCCGTTTGATTGTTTGGTGATAGTTCGAAATCCACTGGAGTTCCAGACATCGGTTTTTGCTTCAAATCAAATTCGATAACAGTTGCGGATGACACAATTTCGCCTGTTTTACGAAGCACATAAAACCCGTTGCCTAGTTCCAAATCAATGGCATCGGTGAGGGTCTCATCCGCTTTCCATTCGTTGATAAAAACCCCATTCATCCGTTGATAAACACGGCCCCAGCGGTCCAGGGCAAAAACTTGTCCTTCAGCATCGATTTCGAAATCCATCCAAACCAATTCATCTTGTTCATAACGGGGTGGATGTTCTAGGGTTCTATTCATAAATTCTGTATGCCATAAATTTTTGAGGAGCTCGATTTTGGAATCGTTTTTTGAATAGGAGGGAGGTAAGTAACCGGCACAAAGGGGTGGGTTTTCCAGCCGCAATGCTTGGTAGGCCATTCGGTAGCGTAGAAAGAAGGGCCAGTTTAGATAATGGGGAATCTCGCCTTTCTCTAAAATCCTACTATAGGTGATTTGGTAGTAAATTGCCGCTTCTAGTGGTTTTTTTTGGGCTTCTGCGATTTTTTGTGGGTCTTCAAATTTATACGGTGTCCATGAGCGCTCTAGCTCTCCCGCTTGAAACCAATAGGCGTAGGTATTTGCGTTTTCATACCAGGGCATGGCAGCACAGGCCGTTACTGCGAGGAACAATACAACGTTGCCCGATAGATTATTCAATTGGCCAACCGAGCGGCTGAATAAACTCACACAAGATAAGATGGGCAAAGCAATCAAGGGAGCGATGAGCGATTTGGTTGATTGGGGGAGGGGCCGCATGGCACTGAGCCAAGCGATCGTTGATAACAAAAACACCAGGATGGTGAAAGCGAGTAACAGTTGAATTAAATTTTGATACGAATGGTTTTTTTTCAGAAACGCCTTTGGTGCGATGAACACCGCTGCGAGCAATAGGGCCGGATAGAGGATGAGCAACCGGCCTTCTTCGGCTAGATAACCGCGTAGGAGCCCTAGCCACCCCACTACGTAAAGCACCCCGAATATTCCAAAGATCAATACCTGTTGTTGGGGTTCGGATAGTATTTTGCGCTGGGGATTGAATAGCCGCAATAGCATGTATAAGAAGAGCCCCAACAATAAAAAATCTTCTTCGACTGTGGTTTGAAAATTGGGGAGCCAATAGACATAGAGTGGGGCGAGCAATAGAAGCGTGAATGCGATACGATAGAAAAGCAGGGCCAATTCAATCCCTCAACAAAATAGAATCGTTTCGTAGAGCTGGTTTTGCGCTCGTTATTAATCGATCAGATTATGACCATTCTGTTTGAAGGATTAAAGGAAAGCGGAAAATTGTTCTTTTGTGATGCAGGCTTCTAGCCTGTAACTGATATTCATGCAGGCTGGAAGCCCGCACCACAAGGTCAGACTGAAGCCTGTGCTTTTTATTTAAGACATTCCGGCAAAAAGTAGAATCTACCGTTTAATGATACCATATTTTGGAGCGCAGGCGTCCCGCCTGCTCAATATGTAGATGCAGGCGAGGACGCCCACCTAGGCGCGTCTATGACCTGCGCTCCAAAAAAGACTTTTTGCCGGACCGTCATTTAAGGGGACGGTTGAGTTTGTTTCAAGACGCTTTTGAGGTGGTGTATCGCCCTCTATAATCGCTGCATGAACGATTTGCAAACTGAAGCATGCATTGCGGTGCTCATCCCTTGTTATAATTGTGGTCCGAATATTGTATATGTTATTGAAGCCATTCGCCCACAGGTAGACAAAATTCTATCGGTGAATGACGGCAGTACTGATAATTCTGCCCAATATATTCATCAAGCGCAATCGGAACAGATTGGATGGGTGGAAAACCGGGGCAAGGGCAGCGCTTTGTTGGCTGGGTTTCAAGAACTGTTGAAAGACGCCAGTTGGGATGTTGTCATCACCATAGACAGCGACGGCCAGCATGCCCCGGAGGATTTGCCGAAATTTATCCACAACTACCGGGAAACCCAGGCCGATGTGATCGTGGGTAGGCGGCGTTTTGAAGATGCCGATGCCCCCTGGCTACGCCGCTGGGCCAACCAGTTGAGCTCGCGCTTGATTGCCTCCCTCTGCCGATGCCCGGTGCGGGATATTCAATGTGGATACCGCTTGTTCTCACGCCACGCCATCGAGACTTTGCTGCCGCACCTTTCATCCACAGCCTACTCGATTGAAACCGAGATGCTGCTCTTGGCCACCCGTATGAACATGAAAATCGAAGAGGTGGATGTCGAGTGCATTTACAACCCCCAATCCTCCATCCGCTCCGCCTGGCGG